>CAJQKX010000497.1 GCA_905479025.1 uncultured Paraglaciecola sp. | reverse complement strand
AATCAACTAACTCGACGACGTCTTCTTTGGCTTCATCACAGCCTGCCACATCGGCAAACGTGGTTTTTACTTGGTCTTCTCCTAACAGACGTGCCTTGCTCTTACCAAAAGACATGGCACCTTTACCACCGCCTCCGCCTTGCATTTGGCGCATAAAAAAGATCCAAACCCCAATCAACAGCAGCATAGGAAACCAAGATATAAATATCGAGGTTAGAAGAGATGACTCTTCTGGCTCTTTACCAAAAACTGCTACATTGTTTTCAATCAACTCGTCCATCAACGCAAGATCTGTGTAAGGGATAATGGTAGTGAATGCCTCACCATTTCGTTTTACACCATTAATTTGCCCTGAATTTCTGTCGATAGTAGCGCTGCTAACCACACCATTACTGACATCGCGTAAAAACAATGTGTAATCAGTATTGGATGATTTAGAATCAGTGCCAGAAAAATTTTGGAAAACCGACATCAATACGACAGCGATAACCAGCCATAAGATTAAATTTTTTGCCATGTCGCTCAAGTTGTTAAACCTCTGTTGTTACTAGAGTCAATTCGACTCTATGAATTGCGTCTCGCGCCTTATTAGTGATTAAAGCTGAGACTACTATAATTTATATCCTGTCGCCACCAGATAAACCTCTCTGGAACGCGCCCGGGATGATTCAGGTTTTCTGGTTTTGAGCGTTTTAAACGATTTTTGCAACTCTTTCATAAATGCTTCGAACCCTTCTCCCATAAATACTTTGATCACAAAGCTGCCATTTTTTTTCAAAACTTGGTGACACATATCTAAAGCCAATTCTCCTAAATACATTGACTTGGCTTGATCTATTGCGTCGTTACCACTCATGTTTGGTGCCATATCAGACATTACTACGTCTACGTTTTTGCCACCTATTTTGTTCAATAATTCATTTAAAACATTCTCTTCACGAAAGTCAACCTGAAGAAATAATACGCCTGCCAAGGGATCCATAGGTAAAATGTCACAAGCGATGACTAAGCCATCACTGCCCACTACTTTGGTCGCGTATTGCGACCAGCCACCTGGTGCGGCGCCTAAATCAACTATTGTCATGGAGGGTTTAATCAAACCATCTTTTTGTTGAATTTCTTCTATCTTAAATCCTGCTCTGGACCTAAGACCTTGTTTTTGAGCTTGTTGCACAAATTTATCGTCAAAATGTTCTTTTAACCAACGCTGGCTACTAACAGATTGTTTATTTTTGCTCATCGCCCTGTCAAAAACACTGTATTCAAATTTGGATTAAGACAGAGATGGCGCTAGAATAGCTCTTTTCAACCAACCATCTTTAATAAATTTGTAAGAAAACTAATCAATGACTTTATCAAACAAGCAAAAGCAGTACCTAAAGGGCTTAGCCCATTCATTAAAACCAGTAGTTCAATTGGGCAACAATGGCCTTACTGAAGGGGTTTTGGCTGAAATAGACGGCGCTATCAAGCACCACGAATTAATAAAAGTAAAAATACCCACCGATGACAAAGATGAAAAAACTTTAATCATGGATGCAATAGTCAGAGAAACAGGCGCCACCAAAGTACATGCCATTGGGCATGTATTGGTCTTATTTAAACAAAGTGACGAAAAGAAAATCGAAATACCGAGAAAGTAACGTTTTACGCATAGAGTAGCCTGTACCGTCATAACTGTTGACTTAGTCACCTATTAACGACAGGCTCTATGCTAACTTATTTAATCTGCTATATGCCTGAACATTCAAATTAAACCGAAGATTTTAAGCCACAATTTTTACTGAAGAGACAACTCCAGGTTTGATATGATTGAAGGGCAACGAGCAATAACTAATGTCTTCTTGAACGTCAATCGCAACCCGTTTGACCTTATGGATTGGAAAACTATCTTCACCCACTACTACATGACTCCGACTTACTTGAAAATAATCAAGTGGTGATTCAATCCGTTTGGCCATTTCTTTTTCATTGGCTTGTATCCAAATAAGCGGTCAAATAAGCGGTAGAAGTACTAAATTGGTTATAGTTGAATACATTAAACGATTAATAGCATTATCAGAAAAAATTACCCAGCAGCTATAAATTAGAATGCACGTAAGCCATCCCAAAAATGTCTTTTTATATAGTTTTGGTAAGTGCTTAACCCACTCAATGAATGAATCATGTATTAATTCCTTAGTTTAAAGCTCTTACAAATAGTAGTGTCCTAGCACTAAAGGAAACTCGCTCATAACGGCCTAACACCATAACTGATAGTCTAATTAGCTATGGTGTTAGGCCGAATATGAACGTAAGAATGTAATTTAATTAACGCTTAGTGCTGCCAATTAGTGATGATGCCCACCTGCACCATGAGCATGGCCATGTTCAATTTCTTCATCAGTGGCCGCGCGAACGTCTTCAACCTGAAATTCAAACTGTAATGTTTTTCCAGCTAAAGGATGGTTGGTATTTATGGTCACCATAAATTTCCCGACTTTAACAATCGTCACTTCGCGCTGACCTTGCTCTGAGTGAACAACAGCTGTCATCCCTGCCTTCCATTTTGGCTTTTTATCTGCAGTTTTATCTGTACTGTGCAAATGTTTAACCGATACACGTTGTTCGCTATCTGCTTGAATTTCACCGTAGGTTTCTTTGGCTTCCAGTTCCGCTTCAAGCAAATCTCCCTTTGACATAGACTCCAAAGACTTTTCTATACCCGGCATCATATTGTTGTAACCATGCAGATAAGCAATGGCTTGTTCACTAAAATTAGACTCTAATTCTTTGCCGTCTAAATCTTTTATTCGATAGTGGAACTTTACGACTGTGCCTTTTGATATTTGCATAATATAAACTTGTAAATTTGAAATTCAGTATTAAAATCCTACCAGAATAAACTTTATTGGTTGACCTTTCCTCTCAGTACTTCATCAATCATCATCTGCACCCGCCACTATATTTGCAATGTTAAGTAAACTTGAAACTGCCATATAATTCACCGAACCTTTAGGATATCGACCTTTACTATTATGGACACCTGCCTCTTTATCCATCAATAACTCCAACGCATCATCAACAGCCTCAACCACACAAATATGAAATTTATGTGCCTTTACTGCTGCCAACACTTCTTTGTCAAGCATAAGGTTAACTTGATTAGACTTGGGAATAACCACCCCTTGCTTGCCCGTTAAACCGCGATGTTGGCAGAGTTTAAAGAACCCTTCTATTTTTTCATTTACACCGCCCACAGACTGAACTTGACCGTATTGATTAATTGAGCCTGTGATGGCTAAGTCTTGACGGACAGGCATTTTAGTTAAGGCAGAAATCAGCGCGACTAATTCTGCTAACGAAGCACTATCACCGTCGATGTGTCCGTAAGACTGTTCAATGGCAATGTTAGCAGATAACGTTAATGGGAATAATTGTGCATATTTGTGACCCAAATACCCTGTTAGTAACATCACCCCTTTAGAGTGACTGGGTTGACCAAGTTCAACTTCACGTTCGATGTCTACCACGCCATTAGAGCCTGCGTAAACTGTCGACGTAATGCGAGCAGGTGTGCCAAACATACTATCGCCAATTTCCAGTACCGTTAGGCCGTTGACTTTTCCTACATCAACACCTTGTGTAGCAATAAGAATCTGGCCCTGTTTAATATCGTCCAATACAGCTTCACTAACCCGACCAGTACGATGAGTCTTGGCTGCTAATGCATCTTCGATGTGGGTCACATCCAGTTCTTGCGTATTTTGCTTTCTGCAAAAAAAGTCAGCTTCATGCAGAAGCTCAATCACATCCGAAAAGCGCGCAGATAAGCGTTGTTGATGTTCTGCCAAGCGTAAACTGTATTCGACTAAACGATACATAGCTTTGGCCGAAATACTCTGCAAGCCCAGCTCTTTAACTTGAACTCTCACCCTGCCAACAAAATCAAATAAAGTCTTGTTATCCAGAGGTATTTCGTGATCAAAATCTACTAATACCCTGAACAATTCATAAAACTCATCGTCGTAATCTTGCAAGGTGTAATACAAGTCACGTGATCCTAACAAGACCACTTTGACATCTATGGGAATTTGTTGTGGGTTGAGCGTGATAGAATTCACCATACCCACATCATGTTGCGGCAAGTCCATTTTGAGGGAACCAAATTTTAGAACTAATTTGAGCGTTTCCCAGACATAAGGTTGATCAATGAGTTTGTCCATATCTAGCAACAAATAGCCACCATTTGCTCGATGCATAGCACCGGGGCGTATCATTCGATAGTTGGTAAAAACTGAACCTTGAATGTTGGTATATTCAACCTGACCAAACAAATTTTGATGAGTGGGATTGGGTTCATATATAACTGGAGAGCCACTATTTAATTCATGTGAAACTATAACATTGGGTAAATATTGCTCTTCTAAAATGGCCCGTTTATCATACTCGTCATGTTTATCGTCTTTTTTATCGTCAGCTAATACTTCAACTACTGTTTCTACCAAATGTGATTTTAGTTGTCTTAAAAATTTTAAAATAGCCAAGTCAGATGAATATTTGTGCTCTAAATCTTTTAGTAAAGGCCTAATT
Source organism: uncultured Paraglaciecola sp. (assembly GCA_905479025.1). The sequence continues at coordinate 491 of CAJQKX010000497.1, read as the reverse complement.
CCCTGCTCTGCGGTTTCTTTTTTTAACGCTCTGAGTTTTTCAGCCGTGGCACGTTTCCATTTTGGCAATTCGATTAACGCTTCACTTAATTTGTCCTCAAGCTCATCAATTAAAAGATAATAATGTTGTCGCTGTTCATCTGACGCCTTAGCAAAATCATCGTCGGTGACAGGTTTACCATCTACAATGGGCGAAAAAGTGATAGTACCGCCGTCTTCATACAAGGCCACACTTTGTCGTTGTGCTTGTTTTTCCACTTCATCAATGGCTTTGTCATATCCATGATCAAATTCGCGGGTGATGGCCGCCTTTTTGCGCTGATAACCAGGATTATCGAACGCCGCCGGAAAGGTATCTAATAATTCATCAATCAAATTTCCCATGTCTTTGAGCAGCTTTTTACTTTCTCCTGCCACCAATTTTAAAGAGAAGGGTTCACGCTCGTCTTCAAAATTATTGATATAACACCAATCATCAGGTGTGACTGTCTT
>CAJQKX010000496.1 GCA_905479025.1 uncultured Paraglaciecola sp. | reverse complement strand
AAAGCGTCGTGAATATTGAGAGAAACCTGAGTAAACAGCATGCATGACGAGACATTGAGTTTGCACCCATTAGTCTAAGCTGAGTTGGGTATGACTCAAAAAGTGTCTTACTTGTTGTGTCACAGGGTCAATAAAACGCAATTGTTGTGCTAACAGTTGCAGCGGTTGGCTGTAATCATCTGGCTTACTCGGCTGTAACTCAGGATAGTAAGTATCATTTAATAGCGGCCAGCCAAGGCTTTGCATATGCACACGTAATTGGTGAGTTTTGCCTGTTATGGGATTCAGCTCAAATAAGGCTTTGTCGGCCGTATATTGCAGGCAACGGATCCGCGAATGACTGTTAGCCAGTCCTGGGACAATTCGCATCAAAAATCTCGGTTCAGATTTTTCTAATCGATTTTTAATTTCCCATTGCTGGTTGTCCATTGGGATACGTTGATTAATACAGGCAATAGCCTGATAGGTTTTAGTAACTTGATGGGTTTCAAACAGACCATGATAATATTGACGTGAGTGGGGGTTAACCGAAAATAATACCAAGCCCGCTGTGCCATTATCAATGCGATGCACGGCTTGTAATTGCTGATTACCTGTTTTACGACGCAAACGATTTTGTAGGCATTCTTCAACATATTTTCCACCAGGCATGACCGGTAAAAAATGCGGCTTATGTGCCACCAAAATTAACTCATCTTCAAACACAATTTCCTCTGCAAAAGGGATCACAGGCTCACGTGCTACTTCACGATAATAATACACCCGCTGCTGAGCCGCATAAGGAGTAAGTGCATGTATTAAGCTTCCGTCATGCCAATGCACCTTGCCATCCAGCATACGTTGTTGCCACACATCAGCCGAGATGTTTGGAAACTGACGAATAAGAAATGCTAGGACAGTCGTTACACCAGGATTATGCTGGGGTAAGCTGAATTTAGACGGGGTAATTGCTATCGCCATAATGGCACTCGTAGTTGATATTATAAGGCGCTTAAAGATCTCAATTGAAAAAAGAAAAGCATGGTGTACTCGAACGCCAAATAAACAGTGCATTCATTTATTCTAAAGCGATGTCAGCCTCAGAGGATTCAAATAACCACTAAAATCCCCACTCACCGCTTCTTGGCATCAACCTAATCAGGCTTTAAATAAGCGATATCTTCTTGATCGTCTAGGCCAAAATCGTAGCACCCCTCAAAATCATCATTCAATTCGTTGGTGACATTGACTGAGAGCTCTAAAATCTCTGGGATATACACAGCCATGTTTTTTTGTGAGGTGATGATGGTCTTAAATTCATGAAAATCCAATAAAGACGACTCTTCAAGAAAATTTCTTATGCTCACTGACTGATTTTCAGAAAAGGTTGACACACATACCGCAAATTTTTCGAGCGCAAGCTCCACATCTGTAGTACACAGATAAGTTATCAGTTGAGTGTAGCGCTCATGATTAAAAGTATTCTGCTGGGAATCGATTAGCAGCAGTGCCACAGCTGAATTAAGCAGTTTTTGCAGCTCAAATTTTAGGTAGTCTTCATCTGTTTCATGTATGACTACATTGGCAGCATATTTTGACGAAATACTTCTGTACAAGTTTAATAGCTTTAAGCTGTCTTGGCCTTTTTTGACTAAATCTGCATGTATGCTTGTGATATCAGAAGTGTCGTTGGCTGCTAATGCGTAAGTAGAAAGTTTAATTTGTTTAAAATATTCAGCTGAAATATCTTTTATGCCAGCATATTTTGCCCAACCCGCTCTAAAACAATACACAATACCTTGGGTCTTGATAATTTCTTTTGCTTTTTCGGTACTATTATCACAATGACTTAACAGCCCTAGATTGATGATCCCTAGGACTATTTCACAGGCTTTTTTAATGTGATCAGCATAAATAATAGATAAATTGTCAGAAGCGATCCGTAGCGACATATCTGACAATTGTTGCTTAGTCTTATGCACAAATGCTTCAGAAAAATAGCCCTCAGCCAGTCCGTCTTTTAGCACCAACAGGATGAAGGGTTTGTTCCTCAACTCTGCTATTTTCATGATATTGTCCTTATCATCTTATAGAGGGGCAAACATATCGTCTGTGTCCATTTCCACAGCCGTCACTCTTTGTTTATTAGCATTGTTTTTTAAGGCCGCTTCTATATTGTCCAAAGTGCCATTAGTGCTCACAGTCATCACTTCTCAGTACGATTCTTCATCAAGATTTTTTATTTTCAGAAGCAACTCTTCAATGCTGCCAGACACAGGTTCTTCATCGTATTCGAGCTCAGAAAAATCATGACCGATAAAAGGCAGTGATAAATACAACAAGCCAAAATCATCTCCAACAATAGCCTTGAGGATTTCTCGTTGTTTTTCATCATCTTCATAAGACAGAAATATTTGTGCGAGCAAACTGTGGGCTTCGGTTTGTGCACAAAATAACGACTCTTCATCCAAATTTTGCCAATATGAAGGTTCGACATTTAATAATTTTTTAATGGAATCCGCATCCATCAGCCAAGTCGCAATAGAGGGTATAGTCGCATCATGCTCGCGCACAATTTTAGCCACGGTTAAGATATCCATTTCAGCAAATACCGCTAACATCGCGTTATCGCCCTGCTCAGATGCAATTTGTTCTAAGGAGGTACCCGCACGTCTGCCGCTTTGTTGGGCTTGTTCCGTAATATCGGTGGCGAGAATCAGTGCTTTACTAGTCAATTGGAATTCCTCAAAAATAATTTAATATTATTCATCATAGCCGTAGGTTGCATAGGGTTGCTCTGTGTCATCGTCAACTTCCACGTCCTGGGGTAAAGCAGGTAAAGGGGTGGCATCATACGTATTATAAAAATGAATGATCAGCACTGCCGTTTTCAACTCATCCTGTGAATGATTCATTAATTCTGTAATCGTGGCTCTGGCATCAGCATGTACACCCACAAAAGGTTTAACGTCATCCCATGCGGGTTGCTGAGAGACATCTAACTTAGCGAGATTTTTTGAATCTATTCTGACGCTGCGGGTAATGGCCATGGCCAATTGGTCGACTAGGCCATTAAAAACCGAGCTGTTTGAAGTTAATTGAGCTGACAAAACCTTTAAATAATTACTCAACAGTTCAGGGTTTTCTGGGTCAGTCAACGACTCCATATTTTCTAAATACATAGAAAAGTCATCAGATAGATAAGAAGGTATGGGTGTTTCAAATGACATTTAATGGCTTCCTATAGCAAGGCATTGTGCCAAAAAGAATCTGCGATTTCTCTTGGGTCGGTGATAATAGTGTAATGGCTCTTAATGTATAAAGAGCGCTTTTGAGGATCGACAATGACTTCGTACGCCTTTTGGATTAATTGAAACTGTTCTTTTGCCTCTGCTGCATCATTTCTATCGGGATGATATTGATTGGCCAGTTTTCGATACGATTTTTTAATTTCGGTGGTCGAGGAGGCTCTGGTGACCCCCAATAGCTCAAAATGGTCCATAAAATATAAAGTTAACCTTGTGCATACAATTCAACTAGACGTTGCCTGTGTTTTTCTGTTTGTCATTTTACCTTTACCGTTGTTTTTTAACAATGCCGGAAGGGGGATTTATCACATCGGTGCCTTGTTCCTAAAAATAGAGCTAATACAACGCTTTGCTCAATAACTTAACCAGACATCTAACTTGAAAATCTGCTTAATATATTTTTCGTAACAAGATAAAATTATTTAGAACCAAATAATTAGAAAAGTGGTGCACCCGGCGCGATTCGAACGCGCGACCCTCGGCTTCGGAGGCCGATACTCTATCCAACTGAGCTACGGGTGCATATAAAATCGTGTCTGCCTTTAAAAGACTGCGCTTTTTATAGCTGTTATAGGGATCCCTTCGGTCTGTTTAGCTGCATCAACGCGCCGACTGCTCAACTCGGCAAAGGTGTCAAGTTGGGGTACCCATCATCATGGATGATGTTTGTGACCAGTCAACATCAGACGCCACGTTTGAAACACCCACTAAGCTTGAATAAGCGAGGGCTGATTTTAAAG
>CAJQKX010000495.1 GCA_905479025.1 uncultured Paraglaciecola sp. | reverse complement strand
CGAATGCTACTTTTGAAGGTATCGCTGGACCAAAAATGCAGGCCCAAGGCTGCCACAGTTTATTTGACATGGAAGAGTTGTCTGTGATGGGATTGGTCGAAGTTTTATCCCGTATCCGGAGACTGTTGTTTGTTCGCAAGTCTATCTTAAATCACTTTCTCGCTAATCCCCCTGATGTGTTCATTGGTGTTGACGCACCTGACTTTAATCTAGGTTTAGAGCTGAAACTCAAAAAACATGGTATTAAAACTGTGCAATATGTCAGCCCTACAGTATGGGCTTGGCGCGAAAAACGTATATTTAAGATAGCCAAAGCTACCAACTTAGTATTAAGTATTTTCCCTTTTGAAAAGCAAGTGTATGACAAACATCACATCCCTTGTGAATATGTTGGTCATACCATGGCTGATGATATTGCTATCAAGCCCGATAAACAGAAAGCCCGCCTTTCTTTAAAACTTAAAGAAAGTGCAACAGTCCTGGCTCTGTTGCCCGGCAGTAGGAAGCGTGAAGTTGGTACATTAATAGATGTATTTATTCAATCCTGTTTGCTATTAAAGTCGGATATAGCGGACTTAAAAATATTGATCCCTGTGGTTAATCGGCAGCGAAAAGACCAAGTAGACCAACATATCCAGACCCACAATCCTGATTTGTCAATACAAGTTGTAATAGGCCATGCTAGAGAAGTCATGATTGCCTCAGATGCAGTGTTGCTCGCCTCTGGTACCGCAACTCTTGAAGCCATGTTATGTAAGAAAAATATGGTTACAGCTTATAAACTTAGCGGTTTAACGTATCAAATGATGAAGTATCTCTATAAAGCTAAATACTTTGCTCTACCTAATGTATTAGCCGACGAAAAGTTAATTCCAGAGTTGTTGCAAGACGATGTGACACCACAGAAAATAAGTGATTTATTATTACCTATGTTGACTTTGCAAAGCGGTGATGAGCAACAAGCACTTATTACCAAATTTGAAACTTTACATGAATCACTTAAACAAGATGCAGATATGCAGTCTGCCACTGCTGTGGCTAACTTGATTGAGCAACAGCCATGAGCCGATTAAAGCCATGAGCCAACTTAAAGAAATGATTCATCTGATTGCAGGCGTCGATGAAGTAGGCCGAGGTCCTTTAGTGGGGGACGTGGTCACTGCGGCGGTTATCCTTGATCCACAGCATAAAATTCTTGGGCTGGCCGATTCGAAAAAATTATCCGAGAAAAAGCGTGATATTATGGCTGCCGAAATTAAGCAATACGCTTTAGCTTGGTCCATTGGTCGTGCCAGCCCCAAAGAAATTGACGAACTCAATATTTTGCAGGCTACTATGCTCGCTAAGACCAGAGCGGTACAAGGATTGTTGATCCAGCCGACTCACGTAATGGTTGATGGTAATCGTTGTCCAAAATGGGGTTACTCTAGTGAAGCCATAGTTAAAGGAGATGGTTTCATTGCTGAGATATCGGCTGCTTCAATTATTGCAAAAGTGACGCGGGATAAAGAAATGTTAACTCTAGATCAACAATACCCAGAGTATGGCTTTGCCAAACATAAAGGTTATCCAACAGCATATCATCTGGCTAAGCTTGCCAAGCTTGGACCACTCCCTGAATATCGTATGAGTTTTAAGCCGGTGCAGCAATCTCTTGCTATGCGCGACGGCCAGTTAGCAGGCTCTTAAATGACACAAGAATTACCACAAAACCCAGCTAACTTCGTACATTTACGTGTGCATAGCGATTATTCAATGTTGGACGGGCTAAATAATGTCAAACCTCTTATCGCCCATGTTAAAGAATTGGGCATGCCTGCAGTCGCTATTACTGATCAAATGAACTTGTGTGGTTTGGTTAAGTTTTATAGTCAAGCACACGCTAACGGTATCAAGCCTATTATTGGTGTGGACTTTTGGGTGCAAAGTAACGAGTTGGAAGGGACATTGTTCCGTCTTACTTTGCTAGCCTTGGATAATAAAGGCTACAAGAACATCACTCTGTTAGTCTCCAAAGCCTATTTACGTGGCAGTATTAAAGACAGAGCGGTGATCGACAGAGATTGGTTAGTGGAGCACAACCAAGGCATCATTATATTATCAGGGGGTAAAGCGGGTGATTTAGGTCTGTTGCTGATGAAAGGTAATATGGATATTGCCCATAATGTCACACAGTTTTATCAACAGCACTTTGCGAACCGTTTTTATTTAGAATTGACCCGCACGGGTAGGGCTGGTGAAGAAGACTATATTCACCGAGCGGTAGATTGGGCGCAACAATTCGACTTGCCAGTGGTTGCTACGAATGAAGTTTGCTTTATAGATAGACAAAACTTTGATGCCCATGAAATTCGTGTGGCTATCCACGATGGTTACACATTAAACGATCCCCGCAGACCTAAGGAATACTCAGAGCAGCAATACTTACGTACGTCTGAAGAAATGGTTGCGTTATTCGCTGATATCCCTGAAGCCATACAAAATACCGTGGAAATTGCAAAACGTTGTAATGTCACCGTGCAGCTTGGTACTTACTTTTTGCCTGATTTTCCCACTGACGGTATGGATATTAAAGACTTTTTGGTCAAGGTATCCAAAGAAGGCTTAGAACGACGCCTGGCGTATTTGTTCCCTGATGAGCAGGTGCGAATAGAAAAACGTCCTAAGTATGATGAGCGTTTAGCAATTGAGCTTGTCGTTATCAACCAAATGGGGTTTCCCGGTTATTTTTTAATCGTAATGGAGTTTATTCAATGGAGTAAGGATAATAATATCCCTGTTGGGCCAGGCCGTGGGTCGGGTGCCGGCTCTTTGGTCGCCTATGCGCTGGATATTACCGATCTTGATCCACTTGAATATGACTTGTTATTTGAACGATTCTTGAACCCTGAACGCGTATCGATGCCAGATTTCGATGTCGATTTTTGCATGGACAGACGTGATGAAGTTATTGATCATGTGGCCGAAATGTACGGCCGTGATGCCGTATCACAGATTATTACTTTCGGCACTATGGCGGCAAAAGCAGTGGTGCGTGATGTGGGCCGTGTTTTGGGGCATCCTTATGGTTTTGTTGACCGAATATCTAAACTTATTCCGCCTACACCGGGAATGACCCTAGAAAAAGCGTTTCTTGAAGAACCTCGTTTACCCGAGTTGTACAACCAAGACGAAGACGTCAAAGAGCTGATTGACATGTGTCGTATACTGGAAGGTTGTACCCGTAACGCGGGTAAACATGCCGGTGGAGTGGTGATTTCTCCTACAAAAATAACCGATTTTTCTCCGCTCTATTGTGATGATGAAGGTAAAAATCCGGTCACCCAATTTGATAAAAACGACGTAGAGACGGCTGGCTTAGTGAAGTTTGATTTCTTGGGGTTACGGACACTGACCATCATTCAGTGGGCGACTGATATGATCAAAAAGGGAAAGGGCATTGATGTTGATATTGCTGCTATCCCACTTGTCGATGCAAAATGTTTTAGGCTACTGCAAAATGCAGAGACCACCGCGGTATTTCAGCTTGAATCCCGTGGAATGAAAGAGTTGATTAAACGCCTCAAACCAGACTCTTTTGAAGATATCATTGCACTTGTAGCTTTGTTCAGGCCAGGTCCATTGCAATCAGGTATGGTTGAAAACTTTATCGACCGAAAACATGGCCGTGAAGAAGTTTCCTACCCTGATGCAGAATATCAACACGAGTGTTTAAAAGAAATTTTACAGCCAACCTATGGCATTATTCTTTATCAAGAGCAGGTCATGCAAATTGCTCAGGTCATGTCGGGTTATAGCTTGGGTGGCGCAGATTTATTACGCCGTGCTATGGGTAAGAAAAATCTAGAGGAAATGGAGAAACAGCGGGAATCATTCGAGACTGGGGCCAAAGATAATGGCATTGATCCTACACTTGCCATCAAAATATTTGACCTAGTAGAAAAATTTGCAGGATACGGTTTTAATAAATCACATTCTGCCGCTTATGCTTTGGTGTCTTATCAAACTTTATGGCTTAAAGTCCATTACCCTGCAGAATTTATGTCTGCAGTTATGTCAGCGGATATGGATAACTCAGACAAAATTGTGACCTTGGTTGATGAATGTAATCGCATGGGATTAACTATTTTACCTCCCGATGTGAATGCTGGCAGTCATAAATTTACTGTGGATCAAGAAGGGCGCATTGTCTACGGTATCGGTGCAATCAAAGGGGTCGGTGAAGGTCCGATCGAAGCTATTATTGAGGCACGCGAAGATACCGGTAAGTTCAATGATTTATTTGATTTTTGTGCCAAAATCGACCTTAAACGTATTAATAAGCGCATATTGGAAAAATTAGTACTGGCAGGTGCATTGGATAATTTGGGCCCTCACCGTGCGTCATTAATGTCTTCTTTACCCGACGCACTGGCAGCGGCAGGCCAACATGCTAAAGATAAAACATCGGGGCAATCAGACATGTTTGGTTTACTCACCACAGAGCCTGAAAAAGTACAGCAAGCCTTTGCTGATGTACCACTTTGGCCTGAGAAAGTCTGGTTAGATGGCGAGAAAACTACGTTAGGCCTTTATCTAACAGGACATCCAATCAATCAGTACCTGAGTGAAATCAAACACTATGCACCTTGTCGTTTAGTTGACCTAAAGCAAACTAATAGAGACCAAACCGCTTATGCTGTGGGTTTAGTATCAGGGGTTAGAGTGATGACGAATAAACGAGGTCGTCGTTGGGCATTAGTGACATTAGATGATAAAAGCGCCAGGATAGACGTAAGGTTTTTCCCTGATATGTTTGAGCAATACGAAGAATTACTGCAGGAAGATAAAATTTTGGTCATAAGTGGACAGGTCAGCTTTGATGAGTTCTCTGGTGGCAATACAATGGCGGCACGTGATGTGATGGATTTAGTCCAAGCCCGTGAGAAAAATGCCAAGGGTCTGCAAGTTCATTTAGAATCAAGCTGGTGTAATCCGTCAAGTGTGGCTAAACTACGAACCATTTTGGAACCTTATCAAGGTGGAAGTTGTCCGGTTCAGATACATTATGTACACCCAGACGCAAAAGTAGATTTAACCTTGGGTGCGCAGTGGTATGTTACACCCCAAGATGAGTTACTATATGACTTGCAACAGCTATTGGGTAAACCTCAGGTTGACTTGGAATTTCACTAACTTACTTTTGCAAGCGTATGTATGAAAGCCGTAAACAATTATTATTAGGTGTTCAATGAGTGTAAATTTTTTAGAATTCGAAAAACCTATCGCTGAATTAGAAGCGAAGATTGAAGAGTTGAGATTAGTCAATCAAGGCGGTGAATTCGATCTCAATATCGAAGAAGAGATCACCAAACTTCGAGAAAAAAGTTCAGAATTAAGCCGCAAAATTTTTGCAGACTTAGGCGCCTGGCAAGTATCTCAAATTGCGCGTCATCCAATGCGCCCTTATACCTATGACTATCTTGAACGTATTTTTACCGAATTTGATGAACTTGCTGGTGACAGGGCCTTTGCTGATGACAAAGCTATCGTTGGTGGTTTAGCTAAAATTGATGGGCAGTCAGTGATGATCATTGGTCATCAAAAGGGCCGCGATACTAAAGAAAAAATCAAACGTAATTTTGGCATGCCTAAACCAGAAGGTTATCGAAAAGCGTTACGTCTAATGGAAATGGCTGAACGTTTTAATTTACCTATTATTACGTTTATTGATACTCCTGGTGCATACCCTGGAGTAGGCGCAGAAGAGCGCGGTCAAAGCGAAGCTATTGCCCGTAATCTTAAAGTTATGTCTGGCTTGAAAGTGCCAGTCATATGCACTGTGATTGGTGAAGGCGGCTCTGGTGGTGCATTGGCAATAGGTGTAGGCGATAGAGTGAACATGCTTCAATACAGCACTTACTCCGTTATTTCACCAGAAGGTTGTGCCTCTATTTTGTGGAAAAGTGCTGAAAAGGCACCTCAAGCTGCCGAAGCTATGGGTGTCAGTGCTGAAAAAATCAAAGAGTTAGGATTGATCAATCAAATTGTGAATGAACCCTTAGGTGGTGCGCACAGAGATTATGACAGTATGGCAGCTAACTTAAAAGCGACGCTTAAGCAGCAATTAGCTCAGCTGGCTAGTTTATCTACCGAAGAATTGTTAGCCCAACGTTATGAACGATTGATGTCTTTTGGTTATTGTTAAATAATCAGTGCTACTTTATAAATCAAAGCATAAATCAATGCATAAATAAACATATTATGTAGAGCCATCTGAAAAGATGGCTTTTTTGTTATCGGAGGGTGTAAGTCACCATGTCAGTCTTGAGTACACTAAGAGAACAACTCAGTTGTGAGCCGCTTTTCTCAGCGACTCATATCATTGTTGCCTACAGTGGTGGCTTAGACTCACATGTTTTATTGCATGCTCTTCACAGTATAAAACAGAAAGGTGAACACGACTTTCAACTCAGTGCTATTCATATTCACCATGGTTTAAGCAAGCATGCTGATCAGTGGCAAACACACTGTCAGCGAGTGTGTAATCAATTAAACATAGCGTTTCAAACTGCGAATGTATCCGTTGAAGCGCTACCAAGACAAAGCCTTGAGGCACAAGCAAGAGAAGCGCGTTACAACAAGTTAGTTGAATTAGCACCAGTGAATAGTCAAGTGCTTCTAGGACAACATCAAGATGACCAACTCGAAACCTTTTTATTGCAGTTAAAGCGAGGCGCAGGGCCTAAAGGTCTATCGGCAATGAATCGTGCTTGGGTGTCACCTTGCTTATTACATGCGAATAAACAAGTTGGATTTTATCGACCGCTATTAGATATCAGACAGCACACTATTGTGGACTATGCTCAGCAACATATTTTGAAATGGTGTGAAGACGAGTCTAATCAAAATACTGATTTTGAGCGTAATTTTTTGCGCCATAAGGTTTTGCCTGTTTTACAGCATCGTTGGCCTGAAATATCCCGTTCAGTGGCGCGAAGTGCCGCAATGTGTGCCGAACAACAACGTTTATTAGATGAAGTATGTTGTGAAAAGCTTAAGCCAATAAAAGCCTCAGCTAACAGTCTCCATTTACCTGCCCTGAAGCAGCTGGATCAGGCATGGTTACATCAGTTGGTGCGCTATTGGTTATCTGAGTTAGGAATTCAAAGCCCTTCTTTAGCGGTGTTAAATCAACTTATGCCAGAGGTGCTTAATGCTGCAGATGATGCTAAGCCAATTTTGCAATGGAACGGCTGGCAGTTTAGGCGGTTTAATCAACAGTTATTTGTGATAAGAGCCAGTCTAGAAAAAGTCTTAATACATAAGATTTGGCAGGGAGAGGAGAGTATACAATTACCTGAAAATATGGGGCGCTTAACGTTTACCCAAATCAATGATGTCCAAATTGAACAGATATCACAGCTAACCGTCAATCCAAACTTGGGGCCTATCTTAATCCGTTCAGGTGGATATTCTGCGCGATTTAGACCTGCAGGCAGCAATCACTCCAAACCCGTTAAACAATGGTTTAAACAATGGAAAGTGGCGCCATGGTCTAGGGATTCGGTGTTGTTGATTATTCAGAATGAGCAAGTGTTAGGTCTAT
>CAJQKX010000494.1 GCA_905479025.1 uncultured Paraglaciecola sp. | reverse complement strand
TTTTTTTCGCCAATGATCCTGGCTCTATCAGCCTGCCAAGACAAACAAGCCAAAGTTCCTTTACCGGTTGCAGATAACTTTATCGATGTTTATCAAGGCATTAACACCGATGATTTAAAAAAACATATCAAAACCTTAGCTTCGGATGAATTTGAAGGACGCTTACCCACCACAGTTGGTGAGCAAAAAACATTGGATTATTTGGTTAAAGAATTCAAACAAATGGGTTACCAACCAGGTAACGGTGACAGTTACTTGCAACCGGTTGAACTCATTGAGATAACTGCCGACTCGGATATGACCATGACGATAGGCGAAAATAATTTTGCCTATAAAGAAGGCATGATGGCCTCTACCAGTCGAGAACAAGCAAAAGTAGCACTAAAAAACTCGGAATTAGTGTTTGTGGGTTACGGTGTCAACGCACCAGAGTACGACTGGAATGACTATCAAGGCTTAGATGTAAAAGGCAAAACCGTGGTTATTTTAGTCAACGATCCTGGTTTTGAAAATCCAACAGGTGATAAATTTCAGGGTAAAACCATGACCTACTATGGCCGCTGGACCTATAAGTATGAAGAGGCCAGTCGTCAAGGCGCAGAAGCTGCCATTATAGTGCATGAAACTAAGCCCGCCTCTTATGGTTGGTCTGTAGTGGCGAATAGTTGGAGTGGACCACAATATGGCCTTGTAAGCAAAAATGGTAATGCCGATCGTGTAGCGGTTGAAGGTTGGTTAACTGTTGAAGCCGCACAAAAGGTATTTGCTGATGCTGGGCTTGATTTTGCTGAAGAAAAGTCCAAAGCCATAGCCGCCCCATACAACAAAAGTTTGGGAGTAGACGCCTCAGTAACCATTAACAATAGTTTCAAAAAATCTATCAGTTATAACGTAATTACGACATTGCCCGGTTCTGAAAAACCTGACGAACACCTAATATTTACCGCCCATTGGGATCACTTAGGTAAAGATGAAAGCAAAGACGGTGACCAAATCTACAACGGTGCTCATGATAATGCGACAGGCACAGCAGCGGCTCTAGTCATGGCCAAAGCTTATTCTGAGTTAACGATCAAGCCTAAGCGTTCCACCACCTTTTTAATCGTCACAGCAGAAGAACAAGGCTTGTTAGGCTCAAAGTATTATTCAGAACATCCCATTATCCCTTTAGATAAAACCGTCGCCAATATCAATATGGATGCCATGAGTGTCTTGGGCAAAACCAAAGATGTCGCTGTTATTGGCATGGGCAAGTCTGAACTAGAAGCGTATCTTGAAAAAGCGGCCAAACGCCAAGACCGTTATTTGGTTCAAGAAGGTCGTCCAGAAGCAGGCTATTACTATCGTTCTGATCATTTCAGTTTTGCTAAGCAAGGAGTACCAGCACTGTATGCTAAAGGTGGTGAAGAACCTATTGATGAAGCCACAGCACAATATCGCAAACGTACTAATGTGATTGTCACAGGTTGTTATCATCAGGTTTGTGATAAATTTCGCGAAAACTGGGACTTATCAGGTATCCAGCAGGATGCACAATTATTGTTTGAAGTCGGGTATGACTTAGTATCATCGGATGATTGGCCAAAGTGGAAAGCAACGAGTGAGTTTCAGCGGAAGTAGGATGTAGGGTTCAGGCTTACGCTTTTGCAGCGTAAGCCTCTTTTAAGCTAAAACCATGCCCTTGCCGACGCTGCGCAGGATGTCAGTGCCCGCTGGGCATAAAACATTCAATGACGACCCCCAATGTCAGACTCGCCCAACAAAGAATACCAGCGGTATCGCTACAACCTATCGAATACAAATATCCACACCCACACCTTCTAAAACAAGCATTGTTCTTACTAATTCCTTTCTAGTGTAAGAAAATCACAGTTTATCCTTGCTTTTTTCGCTCAGACTGGCAAATTCAAATACGCGAAAACATATCTAAAAATATCAACAGATTTCGCTTTTTCCGGCTTGTCACAATAGCAATACCAAGCCCCTTATTAACACCAAGTAACTCAAGAGAAACATTTTTATGTGTGGTATTTTCGGTATTCTGGGTATCAAAAGCGATGCAGCAGAACTTAGAACGCAAGCGTTAGAACTTTCCAAATTACTCCGTCATCGCGGTCCTGACTGGTCAGGTATTTGGAATAATGACAATGCTATTTTATGTCACGAACGTTTGGCGATAGTCGACGTTGACACAGGCGCTCAACCGCTAATAAGCCGCGATAATTATCAAGTGTTAGCCGTAAATGGCGAAATTTACAACCATAAGGCCTTGGAAACTGCGCTAGATACACCTTATGACTTCAGAACCAAGTCTGACTGCGAAATCATTCTGCCTTTGTACCAGCAAAAAGGTATTGAGTTTATCGACGAATTGGAAGGTATGTTTGCCTTTATTCTCTACGATGCAGAGCAAGACGCGTACTTGATTGCGCGTGATCATATGGGCATTATTCCTTTGTATACTGGTTATGATGAACACGGCAATTTATATGTTGCTTCAGAAATGAAAGCGTTGGCTCCTGTGTGCAAAACCATTCAAGAATTTCCTCCTGGTCATTACATGTGGAGTAAAACAGGCCAATTAACCAATTACTATCAACGTGATTGGATGGACTATGAGAATGTCAAAGACAACGAAACCAACCTTGAAGATCTAAAAGTAGCTTTTGAAAAAGCAGTTAAGTCACACTTAATGTCTGATGTGCCTTATGGTGTGCTTTTATCAGGCGGGCTTGACTCTTCTTTGGTCTCTGCGGTAGCAGCTAAATACGTGGCTAAACGGGTTGAAGATGGTGATCAAACTGATGCTTGGTGGCCACGTTTACATTCTTTTGCTGTTGGTTTAGAAGGTGCACCCGACCTGATTGCAGCACAAAAAGTGGCTAAGATGATAGGTACGGTGCATCACGAAGTGCACTTTACTGTGCAAGAAGGTATCGATGCCTTACGTGACGTCATTTATCACATAGAAACTTACGACACCACCACAATTCGTGCCTCTACTCCCATGTATTTGCTTAGTCGTAAAATAAAGGCTATGGGCATAAAAATGGTCTTGTCTGGTGAAGGTGCTGATGAAATTTTTGGTGGGTATCTGTATTTCCACAAAGCACCTAATGCTAAAGAATTTCATGAAGAAACCCTGCGTAAACTTAACCGCTTGCACATGTTCGATTGCGCCCGTGCCAATAAATCCACTTCGGCTTGGGGTGTTGAGGGGCGAGTGCCTTTCTTAGATAAAGAATTTATGGACGTGGCCATGCGCTTAAACCCACAAGACAAAATGTGCCTTGATGGGAAAATGGAAAAATGGGTATTGCGAAAAGCTTTCGATAATAACGAGTATTTACCTGCTGAAATATTGTGGCGTCAAAAAGAGCAGTTCAGTGACGGTGTCGGTTATTCATGGATTGATTCACTTAAAGAGTATATCAAAACTCAAGTCACTGATCCGCAAATGGCTTCGGCAGAATTTCGTTTCCCCGTGAACACACCTGATACAAAAGAAGGTTACTTTTATCGCAGCATTTTTGAAGGTTACTTCCCGCAGGAAAGCGCCGCCAAATGTGTCCCGAGTGGCAAATCTATCGCTTGTAGTACAGTAGAGGCCTTAGAGTGGGATGCTAGCTTCAAAGCCAATGCGGACCCTTCAGGTCGTGCAATGAGTTCAGTTCACGGTAAAGGCTAAGTGATAAGTCACCGAATCTATATATATTAAGAAGATAAAACCAGAGTAACCGCTCTGGTTTTTTTATGGTTTAATCGGATGGTTAATCTTACCGTCAAACCATAATTCCTTTCTGTCTAAGGGAGTCTCTTCTGGTAGAAAGGCATTTTCTAACGGGTAAAACGTTCTATTTTCAATCTGTGCTTTTTCAATATAAGTTTTATAACTTTCTACAAATAATGCTTCATACGTTCCATTTTCAATGGCTTTCTCAAGTCCTGTTTCAATCAGATTTGCCAATGGCACACTTTTTTTATTCACAAAAAAGTAAATAGCCGCGGGATAGCGTATCCCTAGAGAGGGCTGGATTTGGATCTGTATTTCATTTGCTACTTTACTTCTTTCCAACTCTTCCCAAACTTCAATAATGGAACGAGGGAAAAAATCGCCTTGTGCCCTACCGAGCATTTTCATAAGAGAGGTTTGATTGCGCTCGGTGATTACATCGAAACCATTTGATTGTAATATTTTTGTGTCTGGCCATTCTCGCCCCTGTAATGGTGAAAGTTTAACTAAATGCTCGAATTGCTGAATATAGGTAAAACGTTCAGCCATATCTTGTCGAATTAAAAATAGACGCCATCCAATCAACCCTTTAAATATTGGAATGCGTATTGGCAGTAAATCTTTTTCACGCTGAACATTGGTCATACCCCAAACAATGTTTATTTCTCTGTTGTCTTGCAGCCTATCTATGGCCTTGCCTTTAGACAAAAAATTGTCCGAGGGTATCAGTTGATAACTCACCCCCGTTTGATCCAAAGCCAATGCCAACA
>CAJQKX010000493.1 GCA_905479025.1 uncultured Paraglaciecola sp. | reverse complement strand
GCTGCAACGCGGTATGTGCATCCATAGATAAACCATTGCCACCATCGCGCATTTTCGCTCGATCGTTCATAAAGGCTTCGATAAATTTTTCAGGCACCTGCTGACGAAACGCTTCAAAACCTGCAGGAGAAAAAGTCAGCGCCACAGCAACACTAAACAAATGTTGGTCAGCCCATTGAGCTAAAGTATTGACGGTGAGTGATAACCCTAGGGGGAAAATACTCTGTGCAGAGAATTGTTCATCAATCACCCTAGCTATTAAACGTGTGTCACAATAGATGTGATTGTCACGCTGCAATACAGGGGTTTTACGATAACCACCGGTCAGTGCCACAAGCTCTGGTTTAGGCATAATTACTGGAATGTTAACTACTTTATAGTGTGCGTTTTTATGCCCTAACAAGGTGCGGATTTTTTCCGAAAAGGGAGAGGCGTCATAGTGGTGCAAAATAAAATCATTCATCGACAGTATCCTTTGTGAGTGTTCTGAGCCATGACACTAAGCTAAATCTGTAAGTGACTATAGCTTGAGTATGCAGTGAAAACTCATTCAAACATTGAATATTCGATTATTGATACTGGCAATAGTGAGGATGAACAAAACATTTATGAGCGTGTCTTTTACACATCGTAAGATTTAACTCTCTAACTAGCCATGAATAAAGCAGACATACCACTAATTTAAGGAGCAGAAGTGGCCGATGGCATATCCACAGTGAGATTGCGCAGCCAGTATTTTGCTTTCAAGCGATACACAAACAAGACTGATTTAACCACCTCTTCTGAATAGGTAATCAACACCACCCAATAAATAGGTAAGGCAAAATAAAATGCTGCGGCAAAGGTTAACGGAATGCCTATTACCCACATGCCAGAAAAATCGATAAGCAAACAGTGTTTGTTGTCTCCCCCAGCTCTCAAAATGCCCATTGAAGCTGTCATGTTAAACACTTTGATACAGGTGCCAAACGTAATAAGCATAAAGATATCATGAGCGACAGCTAGGGTATCCTGATCCAGATTGTCATAGGGCATGAAAACTAAAAATTCTAGGCTCCACATCACCAGACCTAAGAAAAAGGTAACAATAGGTGCGCTGATGGCAAAACCTCTGGCGACAGACCAAGCAGAACTAAATGCGTTTTGTCCTAGTCGTTGGCCCACCATAATCGAACAGGCGGAAGCAAAACCAAAAAAGAAGGCAACAAGCAAACCTTCCAAGGGTGCCATAAGACTCATTACAGCCAGTTCTTGTGTACCGATACGACCGTAGATAAGCTGATAGAAAAAGGTACCCAATGACCAAACACCAAAGCTCAACATCATCGGCCACACTAGTTTAATTAAATGGATCCACTGTGCTTTATCATAAAACTCGTTGCCGATAGGGCGCGTAGGAAAAACAACATGTTTTCTTTTATACAGCCAAAATACAATCAGTGATGCATGAATAGCTCTGGCAAAAAAGGTTGCCCAAGCAGCACCTGCCACACCCAGCGCATCAATACCTAACCCACCATTAATTAGCCAGAAGTTCAAAGCAATATTGATAACAATCGCAATCATTCCAAGCATCATAGAAAACTTTACTTGGCCGAGTCCACGCAAGGCATTCTCAAAAACCATGACCACTAAAACAAACGCTAAACTGGGCATAGTGACCCACAGATAGGCTTTGCCCGTGTTGATGATGACTTGATCAGTGGTTCCCAGCCCAACAATAAGATCACCAAAAGCAAAGGTCAGCAATACCACAGGCAATAAAACCCCAGCGCCAATAGCAAGAGTTTTTATCATGACAGGACTAATACAACCTTTTTTATCTGCCCCAAAATACTGCGCAGACAACACACCCACGCCTGTGGCTAAACCAGACAAAATAATCAGCACCACAAACTGGATCCGGTTACCTAATCCAACAGAAGCAATCGCTGTGTCACCAAGATGCCCCACCATCATAATGTCACTCATTCCCAGCATGGTCACCAAGACACTTTGCAACGAAATGGGCCAGGCAAGTTTAAGGCTTTGCCGCAGTGTTGATGAAGGGGTATTTAACATATTGATAGAAATATAGTCTAAGGCAGATGAGCGATATTTTATAAGAGTGCGAGCAAATAAACATCATTACGAATATCATGTATCATGTCTAAAACTATCATCTGAATAAAAATATGTGGCGTGAAATCCTTAATATAGACCCTAGTTGCAAAGAATATTTCCTTAACTTTAAATCACTTCCTGGTAACGGCAAAGCCTTTATTGCCTATGCAGGTTTATCATATTTAAGAAAGGCCTATCAGATAGGCAAAAGCGGTAAAGGTGAGTATTTCCATGGTAAGAAAAATGACTCAGTTCATGTCCATTACTTAATATCAACCCAGTCAGGTGCAGGCAAACTTACTCTAGAAACAGGCTGCCAATCCATTGCCGCAAACACTATAATGCTGATCCCAGCAGGGACCCCTTTTCTATATGAGCTCGACGCTGATCATTGGGACATGTGCTGGTTATTGTTACATGACTGCCCAGAGTATCAGTTTATTCACCAACTCAAGGCAGGCGTGTGGCAAAGTGATGACACATCCTTGCTGTATCAAACCATGTCACTGATTAGGGATTTTGAGCACAGCGATGGTCGTTTCCAGTCTGACATTCAACTAAGACTCATCGAAGTGTTGCTTTATCAGATTGAACAGACGCTAAAAAAAACACCGACACAAAATGCGCAGCAGCAGCGTTTTCATACTCTGATACGTAATGTGAACAAACAGTTGCAATTGCCATGGACCGTCAGCGCGCTGGCTAATGAACTCCACATATCAGAGCCACAATTTTATCGGTTATGTAAAAAAGAAACAGGCAAGACCCCAATGAAATTATTGACCCAGGCGCGAATGGATTATGCATGCTACCTGCTGCGTTATACGCATTACAGCCTAGAACAAATAGCTGATACTGTAGGGTATGCCGACAGTGCCAGCTTTGCCCACCGCTTTAAACAACTCTTCCAACTTAGTCCTGGAAGATGGCGCAATCATGAATAGGTGATTTGAAATCGATTGCTGGAGGTTTATGAACTTGCCCCCTCACATTCATATTTACAAGGTTTCTAACTTAGCTACCATTTGGCTAAATTCCACAAGTTCCAACTCTATGTATTCACCGCCATCACGCCATTCCACGCCTATAAGCACATTATCTTCGGCTAAGTCTTCTACCCAAAACTCCAACCAGTCAGCTAACGTAATAGCCATAGGTACATAATCTTGCCATTCGTCAACACAGTGACTTTTTGCTAATTCCATACTTGACCATACTGGCATCACATCTGCATTTTCAAAATTAATTGAATCCAGGACCACCCACCCCTCGCTGGCTTGATCTTGTAGCGCCCATAATGTTTGAGTGACTTGTACTTGAGCCATAAAATCGGCAGGAGGTGGGTTGGTATCTGTCATGGTCAGTTTTATCTTGTCTATGTGTGTGGTCAATCATACGGATTTAGTCCAGCACGAACAACGCTAAACTTAGGTTTGTGCTTAAACAAGGTTAGCATTTGATTGGGATCGAGGAAGTGAACGTTATTGAAAATAAATCTATGTATTAACCCCTGTTTTACCTTTATTTAATAACATGGCAAATAACGTCTCATTTATACAGAAATCATTTACGCATGATGCCTTATCTCATAACAGCATTGTTGGGTTTGAATACTCTTCGAATCACCTTCTAATGCACTTGTTTTTTTAGAATTGACTGGTTCAGCTGATGCAGACTTTAGAACAAGAAACCCTATCCTTTTTTCCTAATAAAAGCGACGCTACACCCAACCATTTTGCCTGAATGCCATTAACGTTTGAGTGAATATATTCATCTCATCAGGCGTACCCAAGGATATACGATTCCAGCGATCATCCAGAGTCATTTTTCTGCCTACACGCACACCATTACGCTGCATATGGTCGGTATAATCAGCCAATGGGGCGCCTATTCTGTGCAATACAAAATTAGTATCACTTGGAATATAATCCAGCTCCAATTCATTTAATGTATTGACTAATATCGTTTTAGATAATTGATTGTATTCAATACTCTTTTTATAAAACGCTTTGTCATCCAGTGCTGCTGAAGCGGCAGCGATACCCGCTGCACTTAAGTTAAATCCTGCAGCAAAGGGTGTTATTTTATTCGCTGTTTTTATGGTAGTGATACCGTAACCCATTCGCATGCCAGCCATACCATGCACTTTAGAAAACGTTCGGCTGACTATCACATTATCTTTACCTTGGTTAATTAAATCTAATCCACTTTTATAATTGGGATTTGCTTGAGCGTAGTCAAAATAGGCTTCGTCGAGCAAAAATAAATGTGTATCAGGCGCATTATTTATCCAGTCGAACATGCTCGTGAAATCAACAATGTTTCCGGAGGGATTGTTAGGGTTACAGATATTGATCAACACTGGGCCAGTTTGTGCCATGGCCTGTTTTTTCATGGCAGTGATATTCATCTCGAAATCTTGACCAACAGGGACCTGAATAACATTCATATTTTCTGCTTCGCAATATCCTCTGAGCGCACCAAATGTAGGCGAAGGCTCAATCATAGTGGCGTGCTGCCTGGCCGCATAGGTAGCAATGGCCTGTAATACTTCAGTTGAGCCGTTGCCAAAAATCAATTGTTCTGACCTAACTTGATGATGGTCTGCCAGTTTACTTTTCAATTCATCAACAGAGGCACCTGGGTAACGATTACCATAACGATCAATGGCAATCTTTGCCGCAGACAAGGCATTGGGCGACATCCCAAGAGAGTTCTCATTATAATGCAACAAAAGGGGTTGAGCGTTTTGGCGAAAGGGTAAAACAGAAGTGTTGTGAGCAAATGCAAATGACGTATTGGCCGCCAGTCCTAACCAAGCAGCGCCTAAACCCAATTGTTGTATAAATTGCCTACGAGAAGATTGCATACCCAAAGTCTTCATTGTTTGTACCCCTTTATTTTATTGCAGTAACCTTAAAGGTGTTTGCGCAAAAAAGAAACGACACAAATGATCAAACCTGCGTTTATTGATCCACTGATGATGAGATATGGTGACTAACAAGGGATGCGTCAGCCAAAGTGCTGGATGTCTGTAGATAACAAATGTTTTTCTAGTAACATAAAGCGCCTGCATCAGCACTTGGGGGGAAGAGGCCCGCTTCATTGAAATTCAACACCCCATCGCATATTAACGGCCTTAGCTAGAGTTATTTGTTCAGACTAAAATAACATTCCCATAGATATACATCTGCATTATGCCCATTCAAAAAACAGCTATCCTCTGATCATTCCCTTAGGAATGAAGGTGATATTAAAGATGACTTTTCTAAGGGATGCTGGCTTATTTGGAGAGGTGATAAAGATTGACTATGCTGTTGGGGCGATGATAATTAGCCCCCCACTTATGACACAGCCAGCTATGGGCGGAGCGTTAGGAAATATTGGCACTAGATAATTTGGCTGCTTGAATGCCCAAACCTTCACATACAGAATTAAATGCATCACCTTCCATAAGGGGCAAGCCGGGTAACA
>CAJQKX010000492.1 GCA_905479025.1 uncultured Paraglaciecola sp. | reverse complement strand
CGAGTAGTAAGAAATAAATGGCCTAATTTTGAACGGGTGTTTTTTGATTTTAATATTGAAAAAATTTTATTGATCCCCGATGAAATGCTCGAACAAAAAGCAACTGACCCAAGTATTATTCGAAATTATACAAAGGTCCGAACCATTCGTGACAACGCCATCATGATTGATTCTGTCGCTCGTGAGCATGGTAGCTTTGCCAAATTTGTAGCCGATTGGCCAAACGAAGATATTATCGGTTTGTGGGCTTATTTGAAAAAACATGGTGCAAGACTCGGTGGCAATACGGGTCCTTATGGTTTACGTACAATAGGTAAAGATACTTTTTTACTCAGCAATGACGTAGTGGGTTATTTTACTAAACGCAACATTATCTCTGGCTCAGCGCAATCAAAACGCAGCCTGACTGCCATTCAAGCTAGTTTTAATGAACTTCAACAACAAAGCGGTCGCTCTTTACAGGAATTAAGTATGATTATCTCTAAAAGTGTGGGCGATAATTATCAATAACCCTTAGTGACAGGTGAAAATTAGTGGCCTTTTAGTTCATAAGCTAAAAAAGAAGCGGCACTCACTCGGCACGATTTGACTTCAGATATCGCTAAGTTTAACAAACAGGATTAACCACAACCCTGAAAGTATTTAAAGCTCTGCACTTTTTACTGCTGATTTTTTATTTTTGTGGCTTCAGCTATTCTTAGAATCAAAAAGTCATCTCAAACAGCTGAATAAATTTTGTCAGAAATTGATATTTCCTGGGTAATTCGGAAAAGGGCTCCTATTTTTCTTAGCTATTTTTGAATGGGTTACGTCTAGCCACTCACATGATTTCTAACAAAAAACCTCTCAATTACGTAGTCAATAATATTCCATCATTCTTATCTGTTGGCGTGAGCGTTTATTCGGTAAACTAACCACACAATATTATCAAGGATTTCCCATGAGCGGCCCTGACACAACTGATACCCCTAGACCTATTCAGCCTTCAGAACCTACCACACACTTTGGTTTTAAGCAGGTAGAGTCCAGCCAAAAAGTAAATATGGTGAAAGAAGTGTTTCAATCGGTAGCAGCGAAGTACGACATTATGAATGACTTAATGTCTTTGGGTGTGCATCGTTTATGGAAACGTTACACCATTGATTGCAGCGGTGCGCGTGCTGGGCATAAAGTATTAGATTTAGCCGGTGGAACCGGAGATTTAACGGCCAAGTTTTCGCGTATTGTGGGTGAGTCGGGTCAGGTAGTGTTGGCCGATATTAATGATGCCATGTTGAAAGTAGGCCGCGCTAAATTACGTGATAAAGGTATAGTGGGCAATGTGGAATATGTGCAAGCTAATGCTGAAGCTTTACCCTTTCCTGATAATAGCTTTGATATTATCACCATAGCTTTTGGACTGAGGAACGTCACTGATAAAGACAAAGCCTTGGCATCCATGTATCGCGTGTTAAAGCCTGGCGGTCGTTTGTTGGTTTTAGAGTTTTCTAAACCCAGTAACGATATGCTGAACAAAGCTTACGATATGTATTCATTCCACTTACTGCCTAAAATTGGCCAACTTGTGGCCAATGACGCAGACAGTTACCAATATTTGGCTGAATCTATTCGTATGCATCCTGAGCAAGAAGTGCTTAAAACTATGATGGATACTGCAGGATTTGAGCAAACGACTTATCAAAATTTAACCGGTGGTATAGTCGCGTTACATAGAGGTTTTAAATTTTAATATGCCCTTTGCCCAATTAGTAGCATCAGGTATCGAGTTGGCAATGAATCAATTGCTTGAGCTCGATGATGATAGTCAACAGCGCTTGAAAAAATTATCCGGAAAGTCGTTGCAAGTGACAATTAAAGAACTGCCGTGGCCATTATTGTTTAGCTTTTCCGAGCAAATTGATGTGCGCTCTGTGATGATCTCGGAAAATGAATTCGACTCCTCCCCTGAAGCAGTAGATTGTTTGATTGAGTTAAATTTAGAGACGTTACCTAAGATCAAAGATAGCAGCCAACTCACTCAATTAATTCAACAAAAGCAGCTAAACCTTACTGGCGACATTTACGTGGCACAAACTTTTAGTGCATTACTCAAAGATTTGGATGTTGATTGGGAAGAGCAGCTGTCTCGTTACACAGGTGATGTAGTGGCTCACCAGACGTTTACAAGCATGAGAGCATTATTTGACACCGCTAAATCACAAATAGAACGAGGAGCAATTGAGCTTGGGGAACATTTAACCCAAAGTGATTCAATTGCGGTCAAACCTATCGAAATGGTAGAGTTTAGTCGAAATGTAACTGATCTTCGCAGTGCCACAGAACGTTTATCTGCCAGAATTGCTTCATTAGAACAAATGAAAAAAGTCGATACAGGAATAAAGCCCTAACGTGAGAATTCTACGCTTTTACCAAATCAACAAGGTGATGTTGCAACACGGATTAGATGAGCTTATTCCTGCCAAATGGTTACCTTGGTATGTAAAGTTTGGCCGGTTTGGATTTTTCTGGCTTCGCAACAAACACCCTGATAAATCCCAAGGCACCCGTATCAGGTTAGCATTGCAAACTTTGGGGCCTGTGTTTATCAAATTTGGTCAGATGTTGTCTACACGCAAAGATTTGCTACCACCAGATGTGGCAACCGAACTGTCTATCTTACAAGATCAAGTAGAACCATTTAACCCTGAGTCAGCAAAACAAATTGTTCGCGACGCCTTCGGTTTAACTGAACTCAGTGATTTGTTCAGTGAGTTTGAAGCGACCCCGTTAGCCTCTGCGTCTATTGCTCAAGTGCATGCCGCAAAGTTAAAAGATGGCAATCAAGATGTGATTGTTAAAGTTATTCGACCTAATATACAACATACCATCCAATCTGATATCGCACTTATGCGCACCGCAGCAGGTGCCTTGCAAAAGTTGTTACCCGATGGTAAACGTCTTCGTCCAGTAGAGGTAGTCGAGGAATATAAACGCACTATTATTGATGAATTAGACTTAACCCATGAAGCTGCCAATGGCATTCAGTTCAAGCGAAATTTTGAAAACTCAACAGCTCTATATGTGCCAACTATATACAGTGACTATAGCCATAAAAACGTCATGGTTATGGAACGAATTTACGGCACACCTATATCTGATATCAAGCAACTCGTTGCCCGTAACACCAACATGAAAAGATTGGCAGAGCGCGGTGTAGAGGTGTTTTTTACTCAGGTGTTTCGTGATAGTTTTTTCCATGCAGATATGCACCCTGGCAATATCTTCGTGTCTACTGTTAATCCTAATGACCCCCAATATATAACCATAGATTTTGGCATAGTCGGCACACTCAATAGCGAAGACAAACGTTATTTAGCCGAAAATTTTATCGCCTTTTTTAATCGTAATTATCGCAAAGTAGCACAATTACACGTCGACTCAGGCTGGGTACCATCGGATACCGACATCGACGATTTCGAAGCATCCATTCGCAAAGTATGCGAGCCTATTTTTCAAAAACCCTTAGCTGAAATTGAATTTAGTAACGTGTTGCTGCAACTATTTAATACCGCCAGACGTTTTAATATGGTGATACAACCACAGCTGGTACTCTTGCAGAAAACCTTGCTGTATATCGAAGGCTTAGGGCGTCAGTTATACCCACAGCTTGATTTATGGAAAACCGCAAAACCCTTTTTAGAGAATTGGATGAAAGAACAAATTGGCCTCAAGGCCATGTATCAAAAGATTTCAACTAATTTGCCTTATTGGTCTGAGAAATTACCAGAAATACCGGACTTAGTTTATGACACCTTAAAACAAGTTAAAACGTTACCTGAACAACAAAGGACACAATTCGAAACACAGCAAGAGCAATTTAAGCAACAACACACCAGCACTTTACTGATGATAATGGGCGCCACTTTTTTTATTATCGGTGCAATCTTACCTATATATCAAAATAATTGGTGGCCCAGTGTTTGTTTCGGTTTAATTGGGCTAGGTTGCTGGTTTTTTGCATTTAAAAATAAACGGAAATAAAGTCTGTCGATCATTGCAGGCTCATACTCTTTTTATCTAAACAACGTTAGAAATATTTTATCTGACAGCGGTGCTTACAATTTACCAAAAAAACCTTCTACTCGCAGGGCGATACCGTAAGAGGCAGAAAATCTCTCATCCCTCCTCCACAATATAAAAGGTTCAACTTCGTAAAATAGCCATTTACGTAGTGCATTTTTACGCCATCTTAAGCTTATCAAATATTCATCTAGACGATAATTTGGGCGGGTGAGTCCTTCAATATAAATTCCTGCTATTAATGCGTTTTTTTCATCAAATTGAGTAAGCTTTTGTAAGCTATGTTGCCAGAGCCAATCGTTGGTCCGGTCTCTGAAATAAAAATGATTATTCCATCTATATATTGATTGTTTGGTAGCGGTATAACCTAATTGCCAAGAAAAATCAGCTCCCAAGCCATCATCACTATACATATAAGCAGACGTTTCCCAGCGTAAAATGGTTTGATTAGTCAAAAGGTGGGAATTCCGATAACGACTTTTGAAAAACGGCTGCAACCGACGGCCCACCCCGATACGATGTGACAATCCACTCTCAGGACTACTTCTCCAGCGCAGAGCCAAACTAAAACGATTCTGCTCGACAAAGTCATCAACTCCCGAGGCTTGGATATCATTACCCGGCCTGTCATCGTCATAATCTGATAAAACCAAATCAACACGATTTTTCAAATTGGGCAATTTCACCCTTACTTTAAAGCGTACCTCATACTCATTTACATTGCGGCTTCTGGGCTCCCAACCTAACCGAATGCGCGCTTCACCATATGCTTCCTCACGAGCTTTAAATTCGTTTAAGGCAAAAAAATCATCAAACCATAAAGCGCTTGTGTTGACCGAAGATGCAATACTCTGGTGCATGGTATCTAACCATGCATATTCCTGCTGTGGCTCTTCAGCCTTAAGATTTGATAAAAAACCCATACTCAAAAAGAATAAAAGAAATATTTTCACACTTATCCTCCCGGCACAAACATCCCTAAACAGTGATTTGATGGGCAAACCATTGACGTTTCAGATTTTAGATTAACGCAATTAGTGATTAAAAAGTCAAACAGCCTAGATTTCGCTATCAAATCCAGTGACCTTTTTAATAAGCTAAGTATAATGAAAAACATACAGTCTCTAGGAGTATTTTATGTTTGGCATTAGCCCCATGCAGTTGTTGATTATTTTGGTTATCGTAGTATTGCTTTTTGGTACTAAAAAACTTCGCGGTTTAGGTGGAGATTTAGGCTCTGCGATGAAAGGGTTTAAGAAAGCCATGAGCGATGAGGATAAGGAAAAGGATTTGGATGCTGATTTCGTTACTAAAGAGACAGTCGAAGATAAAACCACTGAAAGTTCTGGAGATGCTGAAAATTCAAAAAGTACTGTTCAGCAAACCAAGAGTGAACACAAAGAGCATAATTAATGTTTGATATTGGCTTTTTCGAACTGTTAATTATTGCTGTATTAGGTCTAGTCGTTTTGGGACCTGAAAGGTTACCCGGGGCCATTCGATCGACTATGAAAACTGTGCGCAGTATCAAGGGCATGGCCAGCGGCTTTCGTCAAGAAGTCGAGCAACAGTTCAAAGTTCATGAATTACATGAAAATTTGAAGAAAGCCGAGCAAAAGGACCTTAAAAATCTATCTCCTGAGCTACAAAAATCTGTTGATGAACTTCGTGATGCAGCTAAGTCCGTTCAAAAACCCTATTCAAAAGAGTAACTAACATGGCTGATGCAAATAGCTTAATTGCTCATTTAATTGAGCTCAGAGGACGTGTATTAAAAGCCGTTGTTAGCGTTTTTATCGTATTTTTGTGCTTGGTTTATTTTGCACAAGACTTATACCACTGGTTGGCAACCCCATTGTTAGACACGCTACCAGAAAACGCACAGATGATTGCCACCGATGTAGCATCTCCCTTTTTTGCACCTTTCAAACTAACTATGGTGTTATCATTTTTTATTGCTATCCCAGTTGTACTTTACCAAATTTGGGGGTTTGTAGCGCCTGGGTTGTATAAAAACGAAAAGCGTTTGGTGGCTCCGTTGTTATTCTCGAGTACCTTATTATTTTATCTAGGTATGGCTTTTGCCTACTACGTGGTCTTTCCTTTAGCCTTTTCGTTTTTTACGAGTCTGGAGCTTGAAGGGGTAGTCATCAGCACTGACATCAGTAGTTATCTAAATTTTGTTCTTAAGATTTTCTTTGCATTTGGGCTGGCTTTTGAAATACCTGTGGCAGTAGTGCTGATGTGTTGGACGGGTTTTACAACACCAGATGCATTGAGAGCAAAACGCCCATATGTAATTGTAGGTGTATTTGTTGTAGGTATGCTACTGACTCCACCCGACATCATATCGCAAACGCTACTTGCCATACCCATGTGGATCTTATTTGAATTTGGCATTGTGTTTGGTGGCATTTACTCTCGAAAAAAAACAGAAATCGAACAACAGGATAAACTATGAATTATTTAAGTATATTTGGATTGTTATTAATACTGGCGAGCCCATTTGGTATAGCCAATACACTCTTAGATAAATTATCGTTATGCACTAAAAATAACGATGATATACAACGCTTAGCCTGCTACGACGCAGTGGTCGATAAAAATGTAAACATCCAACCCAAACAGCACAAGGTAAAACACCAACTTCCTTTGCAAGTCATCACAACCGAGCAAGCAGACAATGCTAATCAACAACAGGACAAGGTAAGACACCAAGCTTCTTTACCAGTTATCACTAACGAGCAAGAAGATAATACCAATCAACAACAGGCAG
>CAJQKX010000491.1 GCA_905479025.1 uncultured Paraglaciecola sp. | reverse complement strand
AAAATCGCATATGTTTATGAAGGAGTATCTGCTGAATACCAGCTGCGTAAAAAGTACATAGATGAAGTAGGTAACAAAAGCAGCATAGCTAGTTTAATTAATTCAACTAAGGATAGCCTGTTAGATTGGCATACAAAAGAATCAATGCCGATGCGACAGATAGCCAACTCACAATTCAATATCGTAAAAACAGAATTTGAATCCAGAAACGAGGAAATAAATAACTGTGTTAATCGCTCGCCAAATGCTGGATTAGATATTAAAGGGAGGGCTAATAAGCTAGTTCATGGTGGAGAAGAAAAAGATCAACTGATTCTAGAGACAGTTGATTTACTTTTACAGAAGAACCCGTTCATAAAAATTTCCCAAGACACGGTTACCGACTGGTCAGAATATTCATCTAGGATTAATCACATTCTTTTGGCTTCAAACGGTTTGACAGACTTTATTTCAAATCTATGGAGTATCAATAATGACTTAGGCTTGGTAATTCGTAGGCTGCTATTAAAAGTTAGTGCTGAAGAATCAGTTCATTATGTTCAAGATCTTGATATTGACGGAGTTACAGAGCATAACTTATATAAAGGCAAGCTATCAGAAGCACGGCTCTCTTTAGTAGTTGCTTATGTTGAGAGAGTCGTTGGAGATATAGAGGCTAGCGAACTACGTGATAGATTGATCTCAATTAAGGCCAAAAATTTAATTCGAAGTGCAATCTGGTTTGAAGCAAAAAATGGAACCTCTCTGAAGCCCAGCTTCGACTATATTGAATTGGCACTAAAGAAGTCTGGATATAGGATCGAGAAAGCTTCAATTTTAAAAGACAAATCTATTGGCTATCACTCAGAGTTTGTTATAAACGGTGAGAAAGTAAATCCTTACACAAACCTTAAAGTAATATTAGATGAGAACGGGAATCTACTAGCTTTTTTAAAAGGGAAATTCTTCAGAAAGCAAGAGTTTGCTAGGCGTTGTAAAGAAGAAGCCTATGTATCACTGACACTTAAATATAAGCTGTTAGATGGCGAGTTTATAAAGAAATATTCTGTGCCATTTATTATGTTCATCGATATGCCATCAGATATTACCCCTCCAAAGTATGCGTTGCGTAGATTATTATCATTTGGGTGGAGTGCAGCATTCAATAAAAATGATATTCTGGGACTTATAGAATGAGTTGTGATGAAAGACGCCTGGCAGCGCTGACTTATAAAGATTTAAAGGAAATCATTCTTAGTGATTCACCGTTAGCTAATTCGGTTTGGAATTCTGATTTGAGAACAGGAAAGGCTTTAGAAATAGTATCACTGCTTGCTGTAATTAAAAATCTACAAAAGCGAGACGTCTCTCTAATATTAGAAGAGAAGTTCTTCGTTAATCCGAGTCTGTTTTATACAAGAAATGAAATCCCCCTGCATTACGGCGCCCAAGCGGGTCATGAAGCTAACTTGGCTTCTGAGCTGACCCTGGAGGAGCGATTTTTAGCTTCCTTTACTCCAAAAGCTACATTTAGAGCAGAAGGTGGCGCCTCTTGGATGGTCTTCAGAGAAGGAAACCCTTTGCATCTTTTGTATAAACTTGTATCAGAGGGAAATACGTACAAAGATAGGTGCGATCTAGTTTTAGTGAGAGGGTCTATAACCGACGTCAATGTGTCAGGCCAGATTATAAACTTTACTCATTATGATAACGGTGAATACGCAACCTACAAAATGACTA
This sequence comes from uncultured Paraglaciecola sp., assembly GCA_905479025.1. The sequence continues at coordinate 2,892 of CAJQKX010000491.1, read as the reverse complement.
TAAAGAATTCCTCAATTGTTCCTTTGAGGGATTACACATTTAGCTCAAATTATGATGTGAAAACCGTTGGTATTATTGAGTGTAGTGTTTCAAAATCTAAAGCATATATAGATTCTCAGTTATCTAGATACCAGGAATTATTCAAAGTGACCGAAATAGCTTGTCCTAGCCTTTTCATTCATGGAAGCGAAGGAAAAAGCGTTTTCGATACTATGAATATAGATCTTTCGAATATGGTGAAAAGCTTTTTAAATAGAGATAATCAACTTTTGCTAACTAAGTTTTTAGATGATTGCCTCTGCTAGTTTTATAAATATGAAAATATTCGCTTAAATAAGTGGTAAGCAAATATTGGGGGGACAGCATTTCCGATTTGTTTTGACTGAGAATATTTGGTCCCTTCGAAGTCTACCCAATCGGGAAAGCCTTGAAGTCGAGCTTGTTCTCTAATCGTTAATTTTCTAGTTCCCGACAATATTTTACTTTTCACAACTCTACCATTACCAAGATCTGCTTTTACTTTTACTTTTGCTTTTATCCACTTTGGTGGCTGCTGCTGAAAATAAGCTTGGATTTCATTTTTAGGTTTCGCAATTAAGACGGGCTCGTAAGGGGCAGGGCCAGGAATAAAAGCGGATACAGCTGGATCCTCGCACAAAGCAAATTCGTCACCCCTTACTCTTAAAGTATACGCAGGTTCCGTATGAGCGCAGCGGTTTCGTGGCCCTCTCATTTGAGAGTTGGCTCGATGAGAGAAATAGTTTCCTATTGGTAAATCTAAGTCCGACAGTGCCTCGTTAACGCTATTATAAAATGGAAGATCAAGAGAAAATAAATCACTCTTCTCCTTTTTATTTTTATATAATCTCGTAGGCCATTCAAATTTTTCCCCTTTGTTGTTACCAACAAAAATTGCACGCTTCCTGAGTTGAGGAAGTCCATATTCGGCCATATTTACAACCTTATATTCTAGGCTATAGCCAATATTTTCGAAGTCTTCCAGAATCTGTTGGAGAACTATTCCCTTACCAATGTTAGTGATACCTTGAACGTTTTCCATTACGAACCAAGATGGCTTGCTATAATCGACAGCTCTAACAAAATTCTTATATAGATGATTTCTAGGGTCATCTACAAAGCGTAGTCCTCTCGCAAGAGAAAAGCCTTGGCAAGGTGGACCTCCTATGATCACATCGACACCGGAGAGATTTTCTTTTGGCTTCCACTCTTCAATGTCTCCAAGGAATACGTCTGGTGCTTTCGGGAATAGTTTTTGATATGTTCTAATTGAGTCTTTATCGTTATCTACAGCGCCAATCGGATTTCCCCCAGCCATTAAGAAGCCGAGACTCATTCCACCTGCGCCAGAAAATAGATCAATACATGTCGGTCTCTTTCTTTTTGAGTAATTAACTTCGATCATTTATTTGTATATCTCCGCTACTATTTGGTCGAGTTTTGAGATTAAGATTTCAGACTCGCCCGCTGAAAAAATTTCGCGCACCAAAGAATCTAACTCTTTTGCAGCGGTGCTCTTCCAGTCAAAATCTTTAGGTATAGGGAAATTTTCCACATGAACTTTTTTAAGTCGAACCCTTCCCTTGTTTGTTGCATTCCCTATGCTTGAGCAATGACTCACAAAGTAATCCCAGGCCAAATTACTGTTTAAAATCCCGAGCAAAACTAGGTTTTCAGTCGGAATACAAAAAGTACCATCCATCGGGATGGTTCCTGAATAATCGACCGAAAACCTCGGCTTGGTTGTAATGTCAGGGAAAATTATCTTCGCACCGAGCAGCTTGTTATAATAAGAGCATTGCCTAAGGGTGAACCATTTGTCTTTCTTAGCGGTTGAAGCTCGTTTCTTCAGCACAGTTTCGTGAGCAGATAGTAAGCCTTTTAATTCCTTTGGAAGCCTAGGTGTTTCATACTTCAAAAGAAGCAATTGTTTTTGGTGCGCAGTTTGGGAGCGCCATTTTCTGACATCCCTTCCTTCTACACAATTATAGAACCATTTTCTTGCATCATTATTTAGTCCCTTTGTTTCATCATATTGATAGACAAATGCCTTTTTATAGCTGGGCCTAACTCCTGACAGAATCTCAAAACCGGCATCTTTTAATGATTGGAATTTGTTATTAGCTTCCATAATTTTGCTGGATTTAGTTATCCAACCAGATGGCTTAAAATTTCTGGCTGGTAAATGGTCAAAACTATGTTTCAACTTGTCTATATTAGAAAGAATATTTCTCTCTGTTATATGAAGGAAATCTACGGTTTCAGACGCTGTAGAATCTTTTTGTAACTCAAAAATAATAGTGTGTATATCTGCATTGTCAAAAACAGGCATCTCGTCTAAATCGACTAATATTTTTGGTGTGGCTCGCTGCAGTAAGAATTTACGTAGATTTTCTGCTGAACTCGAACGCAAAAAATTTGCAGGTGTTATAAACGAAAGGATACCGTTTTTCTTTAGTGAAATAACTCCAGAGGACATGAAGTAAAAATAAAGATCAGCACTGCCAGAGAATGACGATGGAAAGTTATGTTTTAGCTCGTTTTTGGTATTTGCAGAGAGTCTGGTGGCTCTAACATATGGAGGATTCCCAATGACGACGTCAAATTTTTGAGGACTTGCATCAATCAGATCCACTCTTTCTTTTTGGATACTTAAAGTGTCACCGATCCATATATTGAGCCTTCCTGACGACAGATAATCGGATAATGTGACTGGATATCCTTCTAGTGTTTTCTTGATAACTAATAAGCAGTGGAAAATTCCTACACTAGAAATATCGAAGGCGGTAATCTTTGGTAGATTTTCTGCTTTGTGATTGTTATTTTCCGCTTGATCGAGGTGTTTGGCTAGAATTTCTTCGACAAAAACTCCAG
>CAJQKX010000490.1 GCA_905479025.1 uncultured Paraglaciecola sp. | reverse complement strand
TTCAGAGTATGATCAGGGAACATTTAGGTTGGCTAGTGGTGTGGGGCGGAGTTTTTGGAGGATTAATTGGGCTGTTGGCTGCTTCGCTCAATATATAGATAGTCTAAAACGGACAAGGGCTGGTCAAGGTCATCCGCTTTTGAGATTGCGGATGATCAAAGGTGAAATCGAGAGCGTGCAACAACAGCCTAGCTGCCATTTTTTGGGTAGTTGCTGTGCCATACAAATCACACCCTATAATGGGATGCCCAATGGCCTGACTGTGAAGTCGTAACTGATGTGTTCTTCAAGTCAAAGGTGTAAAAATCACTCTAGTACGAACAGGATCATTCAACCTTTCAATCACTTCATAACAACTTTGAGCAGACTTGCCATCTTGATGACAAATTTTAAGTCGTGGGAATAACAATTTGTCCTTGGCTATGGGTAAATCAATTAGTCCTTCATCATCTAACACTTCGCCAGCCAAAATACTCAGATACCGTTTTATCACACTGCGAGCTTGGAATTGCTTGGTCAGGTTTGCATTAACCACTTTATTTTTAGCTAATAACATCACACCTGAAGTACCAAAATCCAAGCGATGGGCCAAAGTAATGTCGCCATATTGTTGTGTTAATCGATAGTGTACCGAATCTTTATTCAGCGGGTTTTTACCGGACAAACTCAATAATCCACTGGGCTTGTTGATAGCCAACAGATATTCATCCTCAAACAATATTTCGATTTTCTCGAGACAAATAGGAGCAATAAAATCGTCTATAGGACCTGACTTAAAATCGAAGTTATGCAAGTTGATTCTGATAAAAAAACATGATTAAACCTGTTGCTATCCAGCACATTATTATGCCAATTATAAAGTCTAACACCACCCATGTTCTGCTACTTTCAAAAAATGGGATGAGCTTTTTCGATGCGTAACCTAAACCAAAGAACCAAATAAAGGAAGCCATCACTGAACCCAGTAAGAACCAAGGTTTTTCTTCGCTACTCAAGGTGCCACCAATCCCACCGATGATCACTAAAGTGTCTATATACACGTGAGGATTAAGCAAGGTAATGGCCAGTGTAGTTAACATTAATTTGCCAATTGACTGCTGTTTGCTGGCTGTATCTTCAATACGTAAGTGGCTATTTCCTCGATAGGCTTTTATAAATGAATTCAGACCATACCAATACAAAAATGACGCCCCGAGTATTGCTAGTATATTCAAGAAAAAAGGCCATTTTTGTAATACAGTTCCTACTCCAAGTATGCCTAGGGTGATTAAAATCGCATCACAGAGAAAACACACTGCACAGGCATAAAACACTCTTTGTTTGAGTAAACCTTGGCGCAAAACAAAGGCGTTTTGAGCACCTATTGCGATAATTAGCCCGCCAGAAATCAGAACACCCTGTACTACCATGTCTATCAATCGAAATTCCTAGCCATTGCGTTTATGCCTCTATTCCAACCCTATAAACCCACCGGTTTGATGCTCCCACAACTTGGCATAAATCCCGTGTTTGCGAATTAATTCCGCATGTGTACCCGATTCAACTATCTTTCCTTCGTCGAGCACCAACAACCTATCCATTTGCGCAATAGTTGAAAGTCTGTGGGCAATAGCAAGTACTGTTTTATTCTCCATGACTTTATCTAAACAATGTTGAATTGCCGCCTCCACTTCAGAGTCCAGTGCCGACGTGGCTTCATCTAAAATTAAAATCGGCGCGTCTTTTAACATCACACGGGCTATGGCAATACGCTGACGTTGACCACCGGAGAGTTTCACACCACGTTCACCTACATGGGCGTCATACCCTACTCGTCCTTTTAAGTCAGACAATGTCTGGATGAACTCATGAGATTCAGCTTGACTGGCCGCCAGAAGCATATCTTCTTCACTGGCGTCTAACTTGCCGTATAAAATATTGTCTCTTACTGAGCGATGTAACAAAGACGTGTCTTGAGTGACCATACTAATATTGGCCCGCAACGAACTTTGTTGAACCTGGCTGATATCCTGGCCATCAATCTTGATTGTGCCACTTTGAATATCATAAAAACGTAATAATAAATTAACCAAAGTAGATTTCCCGGCACCTGAGCGCCCAACTAAACCCACTTTTTCACCCGCTTTTATGTTGATATCTAAGTCTCTAAATACTGAAATAGGGATATCATTAGCGCCCTTGTAGCCAAAATTCACCTTATTAAAGTGAATGGCACCGCCGTTCATTTTAAGTATTTTCGCTTCATCAATATCCTTGATATCAACAGGCACAGACAAGCTATTAATGCCATCTTGCACCGTACCTATATTTTCAAATAATGATGATACTTCCCACATGATCCATTGAGACATACCGTTGAGACGCAGACTTAAACTGATAGTAATGGCTATTTCGCCAGGCGTTACCAATTCAAGCGTCCATAAATAAATGGCCAGGGCACTAATACTGAACACTAATAGTGCATTACTAAACCACACACAACCATAAAGCACGGTAACCAAACGCATTTGTGGATAGACACTTTTTAGAAAACCAGACATGCCCTCTTTTGCATACTCTTCTTCTCTGCTGGTGTGGGCAAAAAGTTTTACTGTGGCAATGTTGGTATAACTATCCACAATGCGCCCTGTCATCATAGAACGGGCATCAGCCTGTTTTTGTGACACGCGTTTCAACTTAGGTATCAAAGTGCTTAGTATCACCACATAGACAATAAACCATATAATAAGTGGCATACTCAAACGCCAGTCTGCCGACATAACTAAATATAAGATACTGAAAAAATACACACCTACATAGACAAAAATATCTAAGGTTTTCATCACGGCTTCACGCACTGACAAAGCCGTTTGCATGACCTTGGTTGCTATTCGTCCAGCAAACTCATTTTGAAAAAAACCTAAGCTTTGACCAATAATATATCTGTGAGCTTGCCAACGAATTTGCATAGGGTAATTTCCCATCAAACCTTGGTGCGACAAAAAAGATTGGGTGATAACTAATATTGGTAAAATAACTAAAATCAGTACCCCCATCCAAATCAAACTGCCCGCTTCTCTTTCAAGAAAAGTGTCAGGATCACTTTCAGCCAACCAATCAACTAGTTGACCAAGAAATCCAAATAAAGACACTTCTAATATGGCGATGGCTGCCGACAGCAATGACACAGCAAAGATCACCGGCCACATTCCTTTAGTGTAATAACAACAAAAAGCAAAAATGGTATTTGGTGGTTGTGAAGGATGTTCAACAGGAAACGGATTGGTTAACCGTTCAAAAAATGAAAACATGGAGATTATTGACCTTGGAATAACATGGCTTGATGGCGTTAAAAACTCAGCAAACCTTAATCTTAAATTAGGCTAATCAGAATACCCTAATTGTTGCAGCTTCGATTCAATTTTTTTCGAGTGTTGCGCTTTCCATTCAGCTAAATCCATCGCCGCATCTTTATCGGTTCGAGCTTTAGCAAGGTTATAAACCTCTGCTAGCTTAACTTGCGGAATAACCGCAATACCATCTTCATCGGCCACAATGTAATCACCGGCATTTACTGTGACACCACCACATTGAATAGGTTGATTAAGAGGAAATATTTGTTCTTTAGCCCCGGGCTTAGGCATCAAGCCACGGGCGTAAACCGGAAACTGCGCATCACGTATTTCGCCAATATCACGAATAAATCCATCAATAATCATAGCCACAATGCCTCGCTGCTTAGCGATTGCGCAAACATTACCGCCAGCATTAGCATAATCAGGGCCTGCTTCAACTACAATCACATCACCTGCTTTAGCACGGTAAATTGCTGCATGTAAGCTTAGGTGATCACCCTTTGCACACTTCACAGTAAAAGCAGGGCCAGCAATGCGAGGCATTGGCGACCACATTTGATGAATGCCAGGCTGGATAAACTGCTCTATTGGTAAACCTTCCGCATATTCGCAAGGGGAGACCCCAAGC
>CAJQKX010000489.1 GCA_905479025.1 uncultured Paraglaciecola sp. | reverse complement strand
GTTTGTCCAAGTTCCGTCAGCGAAATCGTAATTCTCCTCTTCTGGATCATAAATATGCGCCACTTGGTCGAATGTATTGAACATTGCAGTGAGTGACTTGGTAGGATAGCCGTAGAGAACCTTTTTGATTTCCTCCACAGAAGCATTGGCATGATTTCGAGCTAGACGCTTCCAGTTAGAGAATGGGTTGCGCTCTGAATGGTAGTAGACAATTGCCATGTTATCACGTCCTGAAGGCTCTTGAACGTAAGGCATGAGTTCTCCATCTAGCAATGACGCAGGGAGCGCCTCGACGGTCTTAGCACCGTCCAACATGCTTCCTACGGTGGGAGTGTAGCCACGGAGTGGAGTAAAGGTGACGAGAATCTTAGCATCGAAGTCACCGCAACGACTACGGAGGCGTTTGAGCAATGTTTCATCTCCAAGATACTCATCGCACCATGTTCCGATGTTAATGAACTTACAGTCTCGGATTGGAGCACCTAACTTAGCACCCTCAATTACGGAGTCATCGTTCTGGAACTGTGTGTAGAATTTGAAATAGCAGACAGAGCCATTAGGGAGAATGAACTTGTTGCCAGTGAATCCAGTGGCCTTTGAATAGTTGATCTTCGCTACATCGTCCTTCTGCTTCTTCTTAAACTCTTGGGGCATCATTTCCCATAGATACGGCTGCTGGCGCTCTACAGATGCATCTTCGTTCTGCGCCCAACAGATAATTTCAGTGTTTGGGTTCTCTAATAGGGCTTGCATGACCATCCACGCTGCGCTACGGCTCTTGCCCGATCTGTTGCCACCTAGCACCCATACTTCATCTATAACGTCCTTCCATAGCATCTCACGCACCTTGAATTGCTGTGGGAGCACAAAGCTATGGTAGACAGGATCAATGATAGAAGCCTCAATGCGGTCATTGTGAAGCTGAATGCTTTGAAGGTAAGCTTCAGTGTCATTTTCGATCATCCAAAGTTGCTCCTCATCAGATGGAGGCTTAAGTATTGGATGTTCTTTGTATTCCAGTTCCATCTATACCTCCATAACCCCGTCTATAGCTTCTACTTGAGCTTGCTTTGCTTGTTTAGCTTTGATTTTATCACGAAGCTTTTTAGCCTTATCTTCGTAATCTTCCTGACTTACTACGTGTTGAACTACGTGTTTCTGCACATTATTGCCCGTAAGTTTACTATGAATATCGTTAAACGCTTGCATAGTCTTTGCTTGTTTAAATAGCTCATTGCCATCGATAGTTATATTACCTTCTTCGACCGATTTTGAGTAATCTTCTTGCGATTTTTTAAACGTATCTATTCCCAAGAATTGAATACACGCAATTTCAGAGGCCCACTGATTACGAATTATCTGTGATTCTGGATCTTCAAATATTTCTTTTTGAATGTCGTAATATACGTTTTTAGTGCAAATTTTATCTTTTTCATAAAACTGGTAAGCCGAACTTGGCTTTTCCATTACATGCAAAGCAACCTTACACCACAAAACAGGATCACGATGGCACCATGCTTTAGCGCCCCCGGCATTATCTTGAGCCTTCTTTAAGGCTTTCAGTATATAGTTTTTAGTTTCTATTTGTAGTTCTTCTGACATACCTGTACATGTTTTAGTACATATTTATGTCCAACTGCTAGATAACTACAAAAGCATTGTCAAGCTTATATTGAAATGTGTTGATAAGCGCATTTATTGATTTTTCCTATTGACTTTTTTTATTTCATATTAAACCATTGTTACTAAACAATGGGAATGTATACAAACTTCGCGCTGAAATTCAGCATAGACAAGAGCCATCAAGACTATGATCATATACTGTCAGTTCTGGCACACATAGCGGGGATTGACTATAGAGAGCCAGCAGCGATACCAGATCATTCATTCTTCAGCACCTTGAGGTGGGATATTATGGCTAGGAGCGGCAGAAGCTTCATAAATAACCAAGACGACATGAGCTGGGTTAACATAATGCTTATTGGTGAGTTCAAGAACTATGACGGGGAAATTGACTTATTTATCGACTGGATTTCCCCATACCTATGTAACAGCCTAGTTGGTTACTCTAACCATGGGGATTCAAAATTCACAGTCCCATACTTTGTAGAATCCGCAGAATAAAGAGAAGTAACTATGAAGACCGAGGAAATTATATGTGCTGTGGTGTTTTTATTCATAATACCACTCATCCCCACGCTAATGGTATTAGTGCGACTATTACTGTAACGTAGAGAGTAGCCACACCTAGAAAACCAAATACTTATGAAAAACAAGACGAACTCAAAACTGGCCGCGCTTTGGTGTTGGCTATCTCGGTTGGTTCTGCTTGGCCTTGTGGTTTCGCTGACTGCCTGTGAAGTAAGAATAACCTCAACACAAGAATGTGTAGAGGGTGAGCCACACGACTGGGGTAAGTGGGAAATAACAAGCAAGCCCGACAACTATTTCGATCACGTAGAAGTGCAGCGCAGAACTTGCCAGCGTTGCGGCTATTCCGAGCGTGAATCCAGTCACCCGAAATGAAGCAGAACGCCCAAATTGAAACACGCGATGAGAAAACCACAAATTAAACCAGACAGCGTTTTATCGCGTTGTTTCCAATGCCTTGTTCGCAGATTTGTTCCTGAGAAGGCTTTGTATTATGAACTACTGTGGGCCGTGGAGTCGAAGCATGACGGGGAAACTCGCCATGAAACCGCGCTTCGATATATCACCGAAAAGGAAAACAGCGGAGATTTCACTACTGCGAACACACCGAACTGACATGACTATGAATCCAAACGACCACATCGGAAACGAATATGATGCTATAATCGGCGAGCAAGCTGAACGACACAAGGCGGCGAATAGTCATTGTCCAGATTCGGATGGTTCTACTTCTTGCGGGTGGGATCTACCATTTGGTATTGTAAAAGTTCAGAATATCCCGCTAGGCAAATTGCACTCTAGTGGCTACATTCACGGCAACAAGGCCGACTGTAAGCGAGCGGAAAAGATAGCCAAGAAAGCACATCTTTTAGCTAAGGAAATAATGCAGCATACTGGAGAAAGTGTGCAGATAATTATCAAGTAGAACGTGGAGGGTATGCACAAATGAGCGCAGCGAATGCAGTTGTATATCCCGCCTTCTTGGACACATTTACTGAAACCGAATCATATGAACACATCTAGAAATCACAAAATCACCGTGATCGTAGAGATGCCAATGAGCACGGAGCGCCATGTCGAATGCTTAGAGATAAACCCTGCGTATTCAGAAATCACGAACCCGATCAGATTCACTGACTCGCCAATTGGCGCGATGCTGTCGGGGGATATAATGGAAGAGGAGGCGACTCCACGGAAGCAAGATCGCGAGAAGTTTGCCGAAGCCTTATCGAAACGCTTGACTCGCGGAATTGTCAAAGGACTGGAGTCACAGGACACGTTTAATGGCTACTAGCAGAACGTAGAGATGAATCGCGACGATGAGAGTAAGCAATGCAACTGTAGGCTGCGAGCTAGACAAGGACTACTACAATATTGCAAAAGCTCGCGTAAGAATTACATAAAATAAAGCTTGACACATTTTTCACCCCTATGTACCCTCGACCCCATAGGGGGAGCAACACTTCGGCTTAGGAGGTCTTCCGACGTTGGCAAGCCGCAACAGTACACCGCATTACCATTGCTCCGTTTTTATTTCTATTTTTTTTACAGGGCAGGTTATATATCAATAGTTCCAGAGACTTGCGC
>CAJQKX010000488.1 GCA_905479025.1 uncultured Paraglaciecola sp. | reverse complement strand
ACAAGCTAAAATATTCTGTCAATACCAGTTTTTAAATAAAGAACTAGTGCCTAAAAGTCTGGTGGATATTTTTGCAGATACAGCTCTTAAAACACCTCCGGCTGGAGCAGGGGAATGTGCGGCGCCTAAGCTTTTACAATACGCGTTTCAACAACAACTCACGCCTCTGGCGATGGCGGAGTTTTGGTGGGGAGCATCGCCCAAATCAGAAATGAAGAAACATCAGCAGTATTATCCTGCCTGCAGCGGTAAATGTCAGCCCATCTTAAAACATATGCTGGTTGGTATGCAGTTGGATGAGAACCTACTCATTCGTAATTATGGGGAAGACAAAAAATTAGATATCATTTACCAAGATGAAGACATCTTAATAGTGAACAAACCAACAGAGTTTTTATCTGTACCTGGAAAAGAAATATCTGATTCTGTATATCAGCGAATCAAACAGCAATTTCCTGATGCGACTGGGCCGCTGATAGTGCATCGGTTAGATATGTCTACATCCGGTTTGATGGTGATAACACTCAACTCACAGGCAAATAAATATATACAAAAACAATTTATCCACCGAGAAGTGTACAAACAATATGTGGCGTTAATCGAAGGTTTACCACTAGAGGATGGAGGAGAGGTAAATTTACCCTTAAGGGGCGACCTTTACGACAGACCCAAACAAATCATGTGTCATCAAGATGGCAAACCAGCTCACACCCTGTGGCAGGTGCTTAAACGTTACCCTGAGAACAATCAAACAAAAGTACTATTAACCCCGCATACCGGCCGGACCCATCAATTAAGAGTGCATTGCGCCCATGCACAAGGGTTGAATATGCCCATAGTGGGTGATGATTTATATGGAATTCCTGATAAGCGCTTACATTTGCATGCACAAATTTTAAAAATCAAACACCCTACTAGCAAAAAAATAATGATATTTAAGGTTGATGCGGAATTTTGAGTACTGACTAATTGTTAAAGATTTAATCAGGTTCCCCATTGTAACTTAGTTAATAATTGGCAAATTACGGTTATACATTTAACTAAGATATCAAGGGCGGTCGTAAACAGTGTAAATAGTGTAAATAGTGTTTAGCCTGTGCAAGCACAGGGCCCTTTTTTTATATCAGTAGCAGATTATCCTGTAGGCTTTGCATTGTTGTTTGCAAATGTGGTTTGTACGCCAGCAGCCGCTCGCAGGCCATCGTTGAATATCGCAAAGACCAGTGCAAAACACATTAAAACCATCACAAACGAAAATGGCAGCGCCCCAATGACCATCGCCGTCTTAATAGCCGCTGTACCACCAGAAATAAGCAGCCCTGCCACCACAAGACCAAGAGCCGCACCCCAGAAAAGGATATGTGGCCGGGCTTTGGGACCTTCGTCGCCACCTGCGTTTATAGTGTTCACAATCAACACTGCCGAGTCAGCTGATGTGACAAGGAACGTCATCAATAGGACAACGATCAATAGTGTCATGCCCCATGATAACCATTCACTGACTGGCTCTAACATGAATTGTGTCATGGCAAAAATTTTGTCAGCGTTGGCCGCATCAAAGATGATACCGTTGGCACCGCCATTTAGTTCCAAATCGATGGCAGTTCCACCGGCCCAAGCAAACCAAATAAAACACATAATTGATGGTACTAACATCGCACCAAGTACAAATTCACGTATTGTGCGCCCACGAGATATACGTGCAAGAAATAACCCTACAAATGGTGCAAACGCAATCCACCATGCCCAATAAAACACTGGCCACCAGCCCTGCCACTGTGTCAGTAAGAATGCCTCTGATCCTTCAACGCCATCTGTCTTCCAGACATTAAAGCTCATCTGTGGCAGTGCGATAAGGTAATCCCAAATGCCAAAGAATATCGCGTTGCCACCAAAGAACGTTGCGCCAAAGATGATAAAAAATCCGAGCAAGATGACCGACAGAACCATGTTGACATTGGAAAGCCATTTTATGCCTTTACCCACACCGGAAAGGGCAGACAAGGTTGAAGCTCCCATAATGATTACCAACGCAAAAATGATACCGAAGGTGGTTGTAGCGCCCTCTGCATTTACCAGACCGCTAATACCAATGCGAGTCAGTCCTGCAACAAATTGTTCCACACCAAACCCAAGAGTCTGTGCCACACCCAAAATGGTCGCAACAACGGCCACAATATCGATAATATGCCCCAATGGCCCAGACAGCGACTTGCCAAATAAAGGCGTCAGCGATGATCGTATGGTTAATGGTAATGCACGGCGATAGCTAAAGAACGCCATTGAAAGGCCGGCAATGGCGTAGCAAGCCCATGCGCCTGTACCCCAGTGCAAGAATGACCATTTGTATGCCATGCGCACATTGTCAGCCTCACCGCCTGTGGTGATCCCTTGAATGACCTCAGGGTTGTTGGCAAAATGGGTAACGGGTTCGGCCACTGCCCATGTCAGCATACCAACACCAATCCCTGCACTGAACATCATCGAAAACCATGAGAAATTTGAAAATTCAGGTTTCTCACCCGGTTGTCCCAAGTTAAGCCGGCCTGCGGCAGGCCAAATTGCTAAGCCAATACATACAATCACAAAAAGGGCGACACCCCAGATGTACCAAGCTGCGAAATTGGCCAGAATTAGAGAGTTCCAATCCCCCAGTAACTTGCCTGCATGGACTGGCCAAAAGATCGCCCAAACAACCAGTGCACTGATTATGATTTTACTCACGACAGTCACATCGACACTAAAGCCCCGATAAAACCCCGACGTCGCGAGCTTAATCGGAAGTTTTGATAAAGCTGGTTTTGGTGCCATGATTGTTTCCCCTTTGACTATTCTTATTGGGATTAACTAGACATGAATCAGACACCCAAACGAAATAACTAACCAACTAAGATAGCACGCTTGCGCAATGCATGACACCTAGCTCTATTTGTGGATAACGATCTTGTATTCTTAATTAGCAAACTGATTAACAATTCTGCATTGACGTGTGTTGGTGTGAGGGGAACTCCTCAATATGCAAACTGGTCACAGAAGGGACTCTGAGCAACGTGCAATACGGACGCCAATCTGGATGGCAGTAAGCGATGATTTACATCGCATTGTCATAACATACCCATGTTATAACAAACTCCTAAAATTGACGCAAAACCCCCAAACCTGCTAAGATCTCCTTTCAATTTTTGCTCTGGGATTACGCCCCAATTCGCAAGGTAGTTATTATGTCACATATTTCAACTCTTTCAGGTACGTCTGAACCAGCAAAGTACGTTGTTTGCGCGTTATACAAATTTGTCACACTCGAGAATTTCGAAGCCCTTCGTGAGCCTTTACTGCAGTTTATGGAGTCTAATAATATCAGAGGCACGTTGCTTCTCGCACAAGAGGGCATCAACGGCACTGTTTCTGGTACTCGCCAAACCATCGATATCTTACTTGATTGGTTGAACGCTGATGAGCGACTTAATCCAATATCGGTCAAGGAGTCTGTAGACGAGACCCAGCCGTTTCACCGTACTAAGGTCAAGCTTAAAAAAGAGATTGTGACTATGGGGGTGCAAGGTATAGATCCCCTTAAAACAGTGGGTACCTACGTTAAACCTGCTGATTGGAATGCTTTGATTTCTGATCCTGAGGTGTTGTTAATTGATACTCGTAACGATTACGAAATTGAAATTGGTACTTTTAAGCATGCGGTTAATCCCAATACAGAGTCTTTTCGTGAGTTTCCTCAATATGTGAAAGATAATCTAGACCCAGAACAAAACAAAAAAATAGCGATGTTTTGTACCGGTGGTATTCGTTGTGAAAAGTCGACCGCTTATTTAAAAGAACAAGGGTTTGATGAGGTGTATCACCTTGAGGGTGGCATTCTTAAGTATCTAGAAGACGTGCCAAAAGATAATACCTTATGGGAAGGCGACTGTTTTGTGTTTGACAATCGCGTGGCGGTAAATCACGATTTAGAAAAAAGCCATTATGACCAATGTTACGCATGCCGTTTGCCTATTACTGAAGAAGACAAAGAAAGTGACGAGTTTGAAGCGGGTGTGAGTTGTCCCAAGTGCTATGGTAAACACACTGAAGAACAGCTTGCAAGGTTCACAGAGCGAGAAAAACAAGTGAGTTTAGCCAAAGAACGTAATGAGGAGCATCTTGGTTTAGAGGCGCGTAAGGCCATCAAGTTAAGACGCCAACACAAGGCTGCTAGTCGTCGGGCGCAGCGCACTGCTATGGGTAAAAGCAACGGTTGATTGACTTAAAAATAGACGACTTATTTGACCGCTTTATGAATAGAATATAGACACTGACTCGTCATAAGCGTTAAACTTAACTCATTAAAATTTAAGTGAAGAAATTGGATAGATTATGTCTGAGAATGCATCTGAAAAAGCATTAGCCCCTGAAAAAATTGCTGAAGTTAGACAAGAGTTTGATTTCTTTGACGTCGACGGCAGCGGTACAATAGGCTTAAGAGAATTTATTGAGTTGTTAACGGTTTTATCGCCCAAGACCAAAGCGAGCCATGTTCAAGAAGGCTTTGGTTTAATCGATAAGAACAACGACGGCTCTATCGACTTTGAAGAGTTTTTAGAATGGTGGCAACAGTCTTGGTGGGAATACTAGCGTTAGTCGTTGGTCACACTTAATAAAAGGGTTTCAAATTTTTGGAACCCTTTTTAGTATATACAACCTGTTCTTTTGTGAATAGTTTATGTTCAACATTTACCCCTAAGTGGGCGAAAGATTTATTATGTTAGTCTTACCTCATCATTATTCACTTTATTCTGAACGGGAAACCTTAATATGACAGATGCAACTTACGTCCCCCCTAAAGTCTGGACTTGGGATGCTGCAAGTGGTGGGAAATTTGCCAATATCAATCGCCCTATTGCCGGTGCAACCCACGATAAAACGTTACCAGTTGGTAAACATCCTTTGCAGCTGCACTCATTAGCTACGCCTAATGGTGTAAAAGTCACTGTGATGTTAGAAGAGTTGCTGGCAGCAGGTTTTACTGGGGCAGAATATGATGCTTATATAGTGAATATCATGGAAGGTGAGCAGTTTGGCAGTGATTTTGTTGCTATCAACCCTAATTCAAAAATACCAGCTTTAATGGACAACAGCGCTAACCCCCCGACTCGTGTATTTGAGTCCGGGGCTATTTTATTGTATTTAGCAGAAAAATTTAACGTTTTTTTACCCAGTGATCCTGCTAAAAAGGCAGAGTGTACGTCATGGTTGTTTTGGCAAATGGGCAGTGCGCCGATGTTAGGTGGTGGATTCGGACACTTTTATGCTTACGCACCAGAAAAATACCAATATCCGATTGATCGTTATGCGATGGAAGTCAAACGTCAACTTGATGTACTCAATATTCACTTATCAGATAAAGAATTTATCTGTGGTGACCAATACACTATTGCTGATATGGCTATTTGGGCATGGAATGGCGCTATGGTGCTAGGCAAGTTATATGAAGCGGCTGAGTTTTTAGATGTTAAGTCATATACACATTTATTACGCTGGGCTAAACAAATTGATGCTAGGGATGCTGTGCAGCGCGGTAAGATGGTCAATCGCAGTTGGGGCCAGCCTGAAGGTCAACTACGCCAGCGTAATGACGCCAGTGATTTTAATAATAAAACCCAAGATAAACTTGGCTAAGACTAAAGCTGTTAGCCCAAAGTAAACAGCTGCCCAATAAAAAGCACCTTATCAATAAGGTGCTTTTTAACATCAATCTTTAACGTGCTATATATTACATTGCATTTTTGTGGTTTTTTTAGTGCTGTGCAGCGAATTGTTCGTTGGTCTTCCAAACCCGCATAAAGTTACCGCTAAGGATTTTGATTATATGTGCATCGGTGTATCCGCGATTTAATAAACCTTGTATTAAGTTGGGATACGTCGACACGTCTTTTAAATCTGTTGGTAGGGAGTCGCCCACACCGTCATAATCAGAACCAATGCCTACATGGTCAATGCCAATCAATTTTACTACATGGTCAATGTGATCTAACACGCTGTCTAATGCAGCGTAAGGCAGTGGGTTTTCTTCGGCAAATTGATCTCGAAAGTTTTTATACTCCTCGCTGTCTGGACCAAATTTTTCT
>CAJQKX010000487.1 GCA_905479025.1 uncultured Paraglaciecola sp. | reverse complement strand
CTTTGAGGGTGCAGATGATAAGCCTACCCATATTAAAGCCAGTTTGCTTGGCAACAACCTCAGCATAACCATTGTTGATGGCACTTTAGGTTTAGGCCTAGGCCTGTGGCAAGGCATAGTATTGGGTGAACACCGAGTGAGAGCAGAAAGTCATCACTTAATTGCGACTATTTGTGGAAAATAGGTTTATGAACATCATAAAATAGTTGCTTTAATGATGTCTACATATATGATCTGTCTTGATCAATCGTGATTTATATATGAAAAAGTTTAAAATTAAGGAACTATTTAAAATGAAAAAACTATTGCTTTTAAGTGCTGTAGCTTCAGCTTTGAGTGCAAATGTTCAAGCACAGACTAAAGATAATGAAAAGTGGGTTGCTGGCTTTATTGAATATTATAAAACTGATCAAGCCGAAACTGGCCTTCCCAACTTTTTAGACGATGGTGCGGGTCTTGGTGCGGAATTTGGAATCAGATTTTCGCCACAGTGGGCTTTTAGAATTGAAGCCTCAAAGTTAGACATTGACGCCACTCCAAATAATGTCAATGGGAGCCGCTTCGGTGTCGACATGATGTACTTTTTGCAAGATGATTCCTTATATGCTTTTGGTGGTCTAAAAAACACCGAAATTGTTAATAGTGATACTATGGCTAATATCGGAATAGGAAGACATTGGCATGTAAACGATAACGTCAAAATCATTACTGAAGCAGCCGCCTACCAAACCTTAGCTAGTAATAGTAATACGCACATAGGACTTAAATTGGGCCTTGCGTACACATTTGGCGGGTCGAATATGACTGCAAAGCCGATCTCTGTAGACATTGATAATGATGGTGTTTTTGACAAGATGGATCAGTGTGCAGGCACACCAATCGGCACTCGAGTGGATAGCGTGGGCTGTGCATTGGACTCTGACGGTGATGGTATATTAAATACGATTGACATGTGTCCAGACACACCAGCTGGTAAAAAAGTCAGCTCTGTAGGTTGCAGCTTAATATTAGATACAGACAAAGACGGTGTGTTGAATGATGCGGATCAATGTGAAGACACACCCATCACGGATAAAGTTGATGAAAATGGCTGCAGTGTATTTACAGAAGAGCAAGTATTAACCAGTATAAAAGTATTATTTGGAAATAATAGTTCGGTTATTAATAACCCGAAGGACCCCCAGTTTCAGGAGTTTGCTGATTTTATGGACCGCTACCCAACAACAGATACTGTGATTGAGGGTCATGCTTCAGCGCCAGGTGATGCTGATTACAATATGATGCTATCTCAAAAACGAGCAGATGCGGTTAGAACACTGCTAATCAATCAATATGGTATTGATGGTGTGCGATTAACTGCTAAAGGATTTGGCGAGAATCAGTTGTTGGATACATCTAACACAGCAGCGGCTAACAAGGTTAATCGTAGTATTATTGCAAAAATATCGGCAAATAAAAGAACTGTAGTGGAAAGATAAGTTATCGATTACAAAAAAAGAGATGTAATTGCATCTCTTTTTTTTATTCAGAAATCAGTGGTTATTAGTATTTATCTTCTATTGCTGGTCCGGAATAATTATCAAAGCGAGAAAACTGGCCTTGAAATGTTAACCGCGATGTACCTATGGGACCGTTACGCTGTTTACCTATAATAATTTCAGCGACACCTTGGTCAGTACTCTGTTCGTTATAAACTTCATCTCGATAAATAAACATGATTAAATCGGCGTCTTGCTCAATTGAACCTGACTCACGAAGATCTGAGTTGATTGGGCGTTTATTACTGCGTTGCTCAAGGCTTCGGTTTAGCTGGGATAAAGCAACAACAGGGACTTCTAACTCTTTTGCTAAAGATTTAAGGGAGCGTGATATTTCGGCAATTTCTAAAGTTCGATTATCGCTTAATCCTGGTACCTGCATTAATTGCAAGTAATCAATCATGATCAGGCTAATCCCCCCTTTCTCACGCGCCAATTTTCTTGCACGGGTGCGCACATCCATCGGGGTCAAACCAGAAGAATCATCAATAAACAGATTGTCTTTGTCCTTTAGCATGGCCATGGTATTTGACATTCTTGCCCAATCCTCATCGTCCAGCTGTGCAGTACGAATTTTGGTTTGATCGACTCGGCTAAGGGACGCTAACATCCTCATCATAATCTGTTCAGAAGGCATTTCTAGGCTGAATACTAATACTGGCTTTTCTTCGAGTAACATAGCATTTTCGCATAAGTTCATAGCGAAGGTCGTTTTACCCATAGAGGGCCGGGCCGCAACGATAATTAAATCTGAAGGTTGCAGGCCACTGGTTTTTTTATCTAGGTCAGTGTAACCAGTAGACACACCTGTGACTTCTTTATTACTTTTAACTAATATTTCAAGACGGTCGATGGTTTTTGTTAACACTGCCTCAACATTCTTTGGGCCTTCGTCTTTACCTGTGCGTTTTTCGGCAATTTCGAATACCTTACTCTCGGCCATATCGAGAATTTCACCGCTATCGCGACCTTCAGGATTATACCCTGTATCAGCAATGACATGAGCGACGCCTATGAGCTCACGGATCACAGCTCGTTCTTTTATTATTTGTGCATATGCAGATACGTTGGCTGAGCTTGGCGTATTTTTGGCTAACTCACCTAAATAAGCAAAGCCACCTGCGGTCTCTAACTCATCCATACCTTCTAGATCTTCAGAAACAGTAATTAAATCAATAGGTTGGCTTTTCGTTAAAAGGCGGACAATGGCGCGGAAAATGATTTGATGTGAGCGATTGTAAAAGTCTGTCTCTACTACAATTTCAGCCACCTTATCCCATGAATCAGGGGCTATTAACATACTACCTAACACCGATTGTTCCGCTTCGATAGAATGAGGCGGGATCTTCAGTTTTTCGACTTTATCATCTGTATTTTTTTGTGGAACAGCTTTAACAGGCATCGATTTTATCAGCTCAAAAACGGTTTATCAGTATGCGCTAAATCGCCCTAAAAAGTAAACCTTGAGTGGCATCTGCTTTTATAATATTTACTTATTAAGGTGCTTTGAAATGGCAGCAATAAAACGTTCACCATAACGTTCGAGCTTAGTTCGGCCCACACCATGAATATCTAAAAAGTCGAATGAGGTCTCTGGAAATTTATCTGCCATATCGGCTAATGTTGCATCGCTGAATACAACAAATGGTGGCACATCATCCTGATCAGCAATAGTTTTGCGTAAATATTTCAGTTTTGCAAACAGCGCTCGATCATAATCTTGTGTAATGAGCTGTGCTTTTTTACCCAAATCAAGACTCAATCTTGGCACCGCAAGCTGCAATTTTTGGGCTTGCTGTAATATCGGCCTTGCTTCTTCAGTTAATTTTAACACTGCATTTTGTGTGATATCCACCCTAAGAAATCCGCGGTGGATTAATTGATTTATAATGTTGTGCCAATATGCATCTGACTTATCTTTGCCAATAGCATAAGTGGTCAACTTATCATGGCCATGTTCTAAAATGCGTTTTAGTTGTTTACCTCTAAGTACATCAATTAAATATTGACCGGCAACAGATTGTCTTAGTCGAAAAACACAAGATAACACTTTTTGCGCATCTACAGTGCCATCGAATGCTTTGGGTGGGTCGAGGCAAATATCGCAATTACCGCAGTGCCCCGCAGAATATTCAGCAAAGTAATTAAGTAAAATTTGTCGGCGACAAGTTTGCGCTTCACCAAAAGCTTCCATGGCGGCAAATTTTTGAAGTTCTACGCTATTTCTCTCTAGATTTTCACCCGTTGATATCCACTGACGAATACGAGCTACATCTTTTTCGTCAAATAATAATAACGCTTCGGCGGGCATGCCGTCTCTACCTGCTCGGCCTATTTCTTGATAATATGATTCGATACTACGAGGTAAGTCAAAATGTACAACAAAGCGCACATTAGATTTGTCTATTCCCATGCCAAACGCGACTGTTGCCACTATGATGTCAATCTTATCTTGAATAAAATCACGCTGTATTTTGTCCCGAATTTCACCCTCAAGACCCGCGTGATAACCTGCACAATTGACCCCTTGTCTGGCCAAAGCAATACTCAGATCGTCTACTTTCCTGCGGCTATTACAATAAATAATACCGCTACCATCTTGTTGTTTAACAAAAGCAATCGCTTGGTCTGTGGCCTTGTATTTAGTAACTTGGTTGTATCGTATATTAGGGCGGTCAAAACTTCCTTTGAAGATAAAGGGTTGCTGTAACTTTAGTTGTTGGGTGATATCTGCTCGGGTGGCAAGATCGGCGGTAGCCGTTAATCCCATGATTGGGATATGGGGGAACGTAGCTTTTAATTGCCCAAGCAGTCTATAGTCCTTTCTAAAGTCATGGCCCCAATGAGATACGCAGTGAGCCTCGTCAACCGCAATAAGACTTATTGTAAGGCCTTGAAGACGCTGGATAAACTCCAGTTGCATAAGCCTTTCAGGCGCCACATAGATTAGCTTGTATTTTCCATCTTGCATGCCCTTAAAAACATTAAACATATCTTGTGGCGACAGGTTTGAGTTTATGTAAGCGGCATTGACGCCATAGGTTAAAAGCGCATCAACCTGATCTTTCATTAACGATATCAGGGGTGAAACAACAATTGTCAAACCCGATAAAAGTATAGCTGGAATTTGATAACACAAAGACTTACCGCCACCAGTAGGCATGAGGACCAACACATCTTTTTGCTGCATTACTTGGTTTATAACTTGTGCTTGCCCATCACGAAAATGATCATAGCCAAATGTGTGTTTTAATACTTGTTGCGCATGGGTAATTGCGGGTGAGGAATGTGCTGGATGATCTGACAACGGTTGCTCAAAAGATATTAGTAAAACATAAGTTTACGTGTTTTTATCTCGAGGTTCACTTGCTAACAATCAAAAACTGGGTCAAATTGTACACTCAGGTAAATATATTACTGGATTGTCAGTTGTCTGATAATGTAAGAACAGATTTGATACGTAATTTTGCTCGCGATATAAGTGTTTAAATATTTTTATTAGTCAGTAGTTGAATACAGCATTTTTGACTATGACGTTGTCTGTATTTCTAAACTATTCTTGTTTTTCGTTAAAAAATTAACTTACTGCCATCATTTCTGTCCTGTTTTTGGCCGATAGGCCAAGTCTTGATGAAGAAGAACATTGTTGAGCCATGGGTGCAGTGGACTATATCGATAAAAGAACACGGCTTAGTATTTTGATCTCACGTGTCACAAACATAACGATGAATTTGGTCACCTGGAAGGTAATAAATGTTTGAAGATTGTAGTTGCAACTATTGCATCTAGTAGAATGAGAACGCTCGATTTTACTCTGTGATATAAAGGTGAAGAATTTGTCTTAATGTTACCTTTCACTGATTTGAAGAGGCTAAGCAGGTGGCACCTGAGTTAATTCAAGATTGGAGGCTCCAATCTGCCAAACAAGCTTTGCACCCTGTTGTGACAATAAATGAGGGTATTTATGCCTTTAGCCCAACCTATCAAAAATACCGTGAAGGAACTTATAGACTCGATTGTTAAAGCAGACATAATTTTTTCAAAACTAGCAGTAGGTCACAAACAGTATTCAGCAGCATTGTTTTAGAATAATCTATTTCAAATAAAACCTAGCAAAATAAAAATGCTTATCAGCAGCAGAATAGGTGGTTTAAATAATTTTAGTCCCAGAAATCCGATGACCACTAGACCCAAATCAATATAGTTGTGAACTGCACTAATAATTACTGGATCGTAGAGTGCCAAAACAAGAAAACCCACTACCGCAGCATTGATACCTTGCGATGCGCCAATAAAGTTGGGATGTTGAACGAGAGATTGCCAGCTATTATTGAGGGCTAAAATTAATAAATAACCTGGTAAAAAAATGGCAAACGTCGCCACAATAGCACCACTTAACGGTAGGTTTTCCATCCATTGTGCACCCATAAATGTTGCCATTGTAAACATGGGTCCGGGCACACCCTGAGCAGCTACATAGCCAAATAAAAATTGCTGCTCTGTCAGTGTATCGCCAACACTAGTTTGCAATAATGGTAAGACTACATGCCCACCACCAAATACTAGACTACCGTTTTTATAAAATATTGCGAATAAACCTGCAAAAGAATCATATTGATTTAACCCTAAGCTGATTAAAAATATGCTGGTAAATAAAAGCAAAGGTAGCCACGATAATTTTTTTAGGATCTGACTTATGTTAACTGACTTAGCTGGAATTTGATTATTGGCTAAGCCTATTAACATGGAAATCAGCAACACTAACATTTGTGTATAAAAAGATTTATAGATGACTAGAAGTAAAATACTGAGGAGCATTATTAAGACAGATAAGCGATCTTTGCAAAAACTTCTAAACATAGTAATTACTGCATCTAACACAATAATAACGGCTAATAATTTTAGGCCACGGCTCACTGAAATTAACCAATTTGCGGGGGTATCTAAGTTTACTGACACCGCCAGCCAATACATCAATATAAATGAGGGTAAGGTAAAGCCCAAAAATGCTGCTATTCCTCCAGCCAATCCTGCTTTTTGTAATCCTATTGCAAATCCGATTTGGCTTGAACTAGGGCCTGGCAAAATCTGACTTAACGATATTAATTTGGCGTAGGCATCATTAGATAGCCATTCTAATTTTTGTACAAAAGTGCGTTGGAAATACCCAATGTGTGCTGCAGGGCCACCAAAACTAATACAACCTAAGAATAGAAATCGCCAAAATATCTCCCAGCTTTTTTTCATTGGTTTACCTTACCTCATTTAGGTTTTAGATTGCATTTGCGAAATGCTTACATCACACTCCACGCTATATTAAGCTCTGTTAAAGCTAGGTCAAATACTTGAACGATAAATCAGTAAAAGCAGGTGTTCTCTTTGCACTAGCCGCTTATTCGATGTGGGGCATTGCACCCATGTATTTTAAGTTATTGACCAGTGTACCTGCTCTAGAAATTGTTATGCATCGAATAGTTTGGTCTGTGCTGGTGTTGTGTTTGTTGTTGGCTGTTCGAAAAAAGTTTGGCCAAGTCTTTAATGCAATGCGGGATCCGAAAGTCATCGCAACCTTATCAATAAGTGGATTATTATTAGCGGCCAACTGGCTAGTCTTTATCTGGGCCGTGAATAACGATCACATGCTTGACGCTAGTTTAGGATACTTTATTAACCCTTTATTTAATGTCTTACTCGCACGCTTTTTCCTGCAAGAAAGTTTAACTAGATTGCAGTTATTAGCTGTTTTTGTAGCGCTAGCAGGTGTGGCTTTCTTGATTTTTTCATATGGTCAGTTACCTTGGGTAGCCTTGGTGTTAGCAACTAGTTTCAGTATATACGGGTTACTACGTAAAAAAGTGTCAGTGGACTCTATGCCTGGCTTATTGATTGAAAGTTGTATTATGTTGCCCTTTGCTTTGTTGTATTGGTTTATTATGGATACAACAAGTGGCAACATGTTGGCAAATAGTTTTGACCTTAATGCCACATTGTTGCTAGCCGGAGTGGTGACTACCGCTCCATTGTTATGCTTTACTGCTGCAGCTAGACGTATTCGTTATACGACTTTAGGTTTTTTTCAATATATAGGTCCAAGCCTGATGTTCCTGTTAGCGGTCATTCATTATCAAGAACTACTAGATACAACAAGGGTCGTTACTTTCGTATGCGTTTGGTCAGGTTTATTAATTTATGTCTATGACTCGCTGAGAGTCTACCGAAAATCAAGGCAGCTTACTTAATACGCAATGGTATAAGAATAACTTGTTCCATTGACAGGGTTAACTGCTTTAAAAGCGGCTATTAATGATCAACTACCTGATTCCATCCATTATTTGCAGGACTTCTTAGGGCGTTGTTTTCGAAAAGCACATGAAAACTCATCACCCAGAGCCATACAGCAAATTAATCGGTTACAAGCTCTGGAGAATTAGACTTTTGTTAACCTTGCAAATGACATAACCAACCATTTACTTCCAAACTCATCAAAGTTAATTTGTACTCTTGCATGTTCGCCGCTGCCCTCATAATTCAACACCGTACCTTCGGCAAATTTAGGGTGGGAGACCCTTTCCCCGAGTTGGAAACCTGTTGATTCAAAAGCGGTATGGCCCGTAACTGGGGTAAACCTATTTTGGACTGGCCTAGATATGGTAGTTCGTAAACGGACTTCTTCTATACAATCGGTAGGGATCTCTTTGATAAAACGTGAGGGGGTGTGATATTTGTCTTGGCCATATACCCTTCTGTTTTCAGCGTAAGTGATATATAACTTTTGCATGGCTCGCGTCATGCCTACATAACAAAGGCGGCGTTCCTCTTCTATTTTACCAGGTTCTTCGTTACTCATCTGGCTTGGAAACATGCCTTCTTCAACACCCACCATAAAGACTAGTGGAAACTCTAGGCCTTTTGCTGTGTGGATGGTCATCATTTGAACCGCATCTTGATGCTTATCCGCTTGATTATCTCCTGCTTCTAGAGACGCATGTGCTAAAAAAGCTGACATGGGTTTCATGTTATCTGCTTCTTCTGGCACCACAAATTGTTTACAGGCGGTGACCAGTTCTTCCAAGTTTTCAATTCTGGCTTGAGCTTTTTCGCCTTTTTCTGCTTTGTACATGGCAAATAAGCCAGAATGTTTAATCACGTAGTCAGCTTGTTGTTCTAAGGAAAGGTCTGCAGTGTCTTGTGTGAGTTGCGTGATTAATTTTGTAAAGGCGTTGAGAGCATTTGAAGCACGGCCGGTCAGACGATTCTCCGCGAGTATTCGGGTACTGGCATCCCACATGGATAATTCTGAATCGCGAGCGATTTCGCGAATTTGTGACAGGGTTTTATCACCAAGACCGCGAGTGGGCGTATTAACAATTCGTTCAAACGCGGCGTCATCAATCGTTTGATTAATTAAACGTAGATAACCTAATGCATCGCGAATTTCCTGACGTTCAAAGAATCGCAAGCCGCCAAATATGCGGTAGGCTATAGACTCTTGCAATAATGCTTCTTCTAGAACACGTGATTGAGCGTTGTTACGGTATAAAATGGCACAATCAGATAGAGCATTGCCGTTGTCTCGCCATTCTTTTATGCGTGAAATATTAAAACGGGCTTCGTCCAACTCATTAAATCCTGCATATAAAGAAATAAGCTCGCCTGGGCTATCTTCTGTCCACAGTTCTTTACCTAATCGACCTTGATTGTTGTCAATTACAGTGTTGGCCGCTTTTAATATATTGCCTGTAGAGCGGTAATTTTGCTCCAGTCGTATAGTTTTTGCGCCCTTAAAATCACGTAAAAAATGTTGGATATTTTCTACATTTGCACCACGCCAACCATAAATTGATTGATCATCGTCGCCAACAATAATCATATTATTACTGGGGGCGGCAAGTATGCGCAACCAAGCATATTGAATGTTGTTGGTATCTTGAAATTCGTCGACCAGAATCGCTCTAAAGCGTTTTTGATAGTGTGCTAACACTGATGGGTTGTTTAACCATAACTCATGGGCTCTAAGTAACAATTCAGCAAAATCGACTAACCCAGCTCGATCGCATGTTTGTTGGTAGGTTTGATAGATTTCACGCATTTTCTGTTGGGTCGCATCACCATGAGTTTCGATATGTTGTGGGCGTAATCCTTCGTCTTTATTACCATTGATATACCACTGCACATGTTTTGGAGCCCAGTGTTTTTCGTCAAGATTAAGACTTTTAAGTACGCGCTTAATCAAACGATATTGATCATCTGAGTCTAAGATAGTGAAATTTTCTGGCAGGTTTACGTCAGCATGATGAGCACGTAGTAAACGGTGAGCGATACCATGAAAGGTACCAATCCACATATTATTCAGGGCGCTCCCTTGCAATTGTTCTATACGGCCGCGCATTTCTTTAGCAGCCTTATTGGTAAAAGTTACCGCCAAAATACCATACGGGGCAATACCCTCAACTTCCATTAACCATGAAATGCGATGCACCAAAACTCGCGTTTTTCCGCTGCCTGCACCGGCCAAGATAAGCATGTCAGATGCAGGAGCGGCCACCGCATCACGTTGTTTGTCGTTTAATTGGTCAAGAAGTCGAGATACATCCATTACACTAAAAATATATTATAAAAACATATTTTTAGTATATCAGTAACACTGTATTTAAATACACTAAAGTCATTCCTATACAGGGCCCTAGTGACTCAAGTTACGTAACAGATGAAGTATGAGTATTGAATTCTGGCAACAGTTAAAAGATAACGTAGAACTATTCGTTAATAATAAGCCTTTTCCTTATTTAAATTACTAATATTTTAAATAAGCTCTAATAACTGAGATAATTTACTCAGTTGAACGTGGGGTAAAATTGAGGCTTTTTCATTGCGTATGTTCATACTTCTATCTTCGGCATACCAAGCGGTTTGGTAACCTGCTCTAAGTGCTCCATATATGTCTTTTGGCAAGTTATCTCCGACATGCAAAATATTTTCATGGGGAATATTTAGATGTGCTTGAGCTGCATCAAACATGGCTTTATGTGGCTTCATTGGCAATTCCGTACTAGCTTGAAAACACGCCTCGAAATACCTTTTCAGCCCAATTTGTTGAAGGTCAACGTTACCATTGGTGATAGCTATTAACGGCAGACTATCCGATAAAGTTTTTAATAAAGAATGAATATTATTAGGTAACGTAAAGTTACTTCTTTGAAAATAAAAATGCTCAAAACACATCGTTGTTGCTGTAATTAGCTCTTTACCAGATAAACCTATCACCATAAAACCCGACTCTAGAGATAGTCGACGTAATTCACCCATATCATTTTTTAGCAATGGATTAGCTAGAATATGAGTCTTCTGTTGAACGCGCCAGAAGTCTTTGCTCACATGTTTGGTCGCAGGAAATTGGTTGTGCATAAATTCATATAAAGAATGCTCTGCGTTGACAATCACACTTGTGTTTTCATATAAAGTGTCATCCAAGTCGAATGTTATCGCTTGAATGGGTTTAAGTTTTTTATAGTAGATCATTTGAGAATATATTCTTTTTGATTATTAAGATTTTTTTGCCCTAGGGTGAGCATTATCATATACGTGGGCTAGATGCTGGAAATTCAGGTGTGTATAAACTTGGGTTGTAGATAAATTAGCATGGCCTAATAACTCTTGTACGCCCCTTAAGTCTGAGCTTGATTCTAAAACATGCGTGGCAAAACTGTGTCTTAGTTTATGTGGATTAACAGATTGTTCTAGGTTTTGCCGAGTGG
>CAJQKX010000486.1 GCA_905479025.1 uncultured Paraglaciecola sp. | reverse complement strand
ATTATATTATTGGCTATTACAGTGAGTTTAGGCCGCATTCATATAATGGTGGATTGACACCAAATGAATCGGAATATCGGTATCGAAAATACTACAAACCCGTGGCCAAAATGACTTGACCACTTCACTATGGGAGAGTTTAACTCGGTAGCTGCTATGTCGCGTATCTAAGCTTACTACCTATAACGAATTTATTTTTCATTGCCCTGAGAGAAAATAGGTTTTGTTCCAATAAAATCCTACATCCTATACCTATATAAGTTATTGAAGATGTCATGCACACTTAAGTATTCTGAATTAGAGGGATTTCTATTTGTATCTGTTAATACCTAAGTCATTTCATAATTTATGATATAAAAAAAGCGCCAATTGAGCGCTTTTTTTATATTTAAATTTTATTGCTTAATGAGAATGCTCACATCCACCTTCAGTATGTGGGTGACCATGGGCGATTTCTTCTTCTGTCGCTTCTCTGACTTCTAATACCTCTACATCAAAATTAAGTGTCAGACCTGATAAAGGGTGATTTCCGTCAACTACCACCTCTTCTTCATTGATGTCGATGATCATCACTGATTGTTCACCGTCATCAGTTGATGCTCTGAAAGTCATACCCACATTTAAATCCATATCCTCAAACATTGTTTTTGGTACTGACTGAACTAATTCTTCATGGCGTTCGCCATAGGCAAGAGCTGGTTCTATGTCTATAGTAAACTTATTACCAACTGTTTTACCTTCTAATTCATCTTCTAAGCCTTGAATTAAAAAATGACTACCTTGTAAGAAAACCATAGGTTCACTATTTCTCGATGTGTCGATTTGAGCTCCGTCTGATGAACAAACAGTAAAGTGGATGGTGGCAATGGTATTATTGGCTATATTCATTATATTCCAGTCAAAATTGATTTTTTACCTATTGTAGAGGATAGGGAAGTGCTTGAGCAATGAAGATTGTATTTGGCGAAGATTTAACTCTAAAAATACTACCTATTTGTGTATCTTTGGCTAAAATCGCAAATATCCATGTCTGTCCTTCATCAGAACCACTTCGAAGTATCTTTCCGCCAGGTCGCCAATTCTCCCCTATTTGGTATTCGAGGTGCTCACCACTTAAATCTTTTGTGTCGGTCTGAGTTTTTAGAATAAAACCAGCACGTTTATTACGGCCCAAATATTTTGTTCTAGCTACAACTTCTTGTCCCATGTAACAACCTTTTTCAAAATCTATGGCGTCCATTGCCTGCAGATTAAACATTTGTGGTACAAATTCGTTTATTGTTGTTCCTCGAATGTCACCTAGCCCTGACTTTATGTCTGCGATTTCCCATAGCTCTCTACTTTCGGATTCTTTTAAACCTAATTTTTTTTCAGCATTATTGGGTTGTAAAACTAGATAACGTTGATCTGGTTGTTCTTTTGACATTACCAAGCCATAAGCATTTGATATGACTTTTCTATCACCCGTTGGTAATTCGTCAAACAGATCTAAGATTGCCTTTTCAAATAAGTCGCCAGAGCCACCGGTTATCTGCCAATTGTCGCTTTGGTTTGTGATATCTACTTTGGCAAATACTCCATATTTTTTTAATTCGGATAGAGATTTTTCTAAAACTGATTTATGTGTGATTAATAAAATAGAGTCTTGCCATAGTAAGGTATAAAAGACACTCCAAACTTTACCTTTAAAGTCACAATGAGTAGCTAAAAGTGCATCATTTTTAGTTAGCTGATTAACATCTGCCGTTATTTGACCTTGTAGATAATTGACTTTTTCTTCACCAATGAGTTGGATGACTCCATTATTTTTAAGCTTATTGGTATACTGTTTTGGCGCGGTATGGTCTGGGAGTGCTTGTGACATAAATTGTTTTCTTTTGCTAATCATCCGTAGCATTTGATATGGGGTACGAGTTTGATTTAGCAAGGAATAATCTGAAAACAACTGATTATTACTGTTATTATGAAAATCAGATATTCAAGTTAAATTGAAATTATTGACAATTAGAGGTTAAAAATGTTTGATAAAAAACGATACGGTCGTTTGAAGTGGGCATGTCGCCGTGGAATGCTGGAGCTTGATGTGCTCTTTATGCCTTTTGCTGAAACCGGTTTTAATGAATTATCTAGTCATCAGCAAGAAGTGTTTGAGAGGTTGTTAATCTGTGATGATCCTGATTTGTATGCTTGGTTTATGGGACATCAAGCCTGTGATGATAAAGAATTTAGTCAAATGATTGAACACATTTTAAGCCGTGTTAAAGTATAGGGTTGAGTTTAAATCGTCTCGAATATTAGTGACTTTCACGTTGCTGGTTTATGTTATTTTAATATTATCAGTCTTAAATTGGCAATCTGATAGTATTCAATACCAGTTTTTATTCCAAATGTTGACTATTTTAGGCATTATTCTTTTTTTTCTTAAAACGATCTTTAATTCCAGAAAAAAAAAGCAGCCTCCTGTTATATTTTCCCAAGGGGGAGAATGGTTGGAAGTATTTGAAGACGAACAATTGGGCTGGAGAATTACTGCTAAATCCAGAGTCAGTAGTTTTTTAATATTTATTCATTTGATCTCTTCACTTAACTCTCGTTATTCAAAATGGTGTTTTATATATAAAGACCAAGTTATTAAAAGAGATTTCCGCCGACTTTGCCGTGCCGTTATCTATCAACAACATACCTCTGACAAGGGTAATCTATGACACCTCATCTTGATATAATCACTTTTTTAGTATTACATATATTAAGGTGTAGTTAATATGATGTGCTCACTAACATTCTAACCTCCATTTTAGCAACTTTCCAAAATCTTCTAGCTGGAAAATATATTTTACCTAAAGGATTTACAATAGATTAAAATCCTAAAAAAACTTACTGTCAATCGGTCGGTTTGGACCCCAAGGATGATCTTTTCTTTTATTAGAATTAATGCAGGTTAAGTGCCTGATAAACTGTATTAGCTCAATCACAAAGGCTAAATAAAGTAGTCCGTATTTAGTGTTTTTAACATTTGAAAATGCATTCTGATTAATAGGTATCTTAACTAGACTGACATTTCATAGCTGTTTTGAGCTTGCATGGCAATGTGCCATTATTAATTTATTTCGCCGTGATCATGTCCATATTACAGACCCAATAGGAATGAAGTTTTATAGGTGATTTTACTAACTCTAAAAATAAAACCTCTAATCTCTATTCTAGTTTAGGTCGACAATATGCAGCGTTTTCTGGTGATTTCAATCCAATCCAGTCCAATTAGATGGTCGGCTAAATTACAATGTTCTAAACAGCATGTTATTCATAGAATATGAACTAGTTATCAATGTATATATGGGATACATAAGAAATTCTCACCTTTATAAACTCAAACGTTGAGGTTTAACTTATCTTCATGCACCTTCTTTATTTACCATTCAAGTTAGCATGGTTTTTCATTCTTTTAAGTTTGCATGTTGAACAGTATTTTAAGATGGTAGGCTGCGGGGCTAACAACGAGTTATATTCTTTACACTTTATTCGTAATATTCGCTCTATTTAAGATCGTTTTGTATTATTGTCGGTTTGGGATCGTCAAGTTTCTGAGGGTAGTCTAAGTTAAAGTGTAAGCCTCGACTCTCTTTGCGTTCTTTAGCGCACTTCACTATTAACTCAGCAACTGTCAGTAAGTTTCTAAGCTCAAGTAAATTATTACTAACTTTAAAGTTACAATAATAATCATTCACTTCCTGTTGTAATAATTCAATACGATGATGGGCACGTTCTAAACGTTTATTCGTTCGCACAATACCTACGTAATCCCACATAAACAGGCGCAATTCATGCCAGTTATGTTGAATAATTACTTCTTCATCGGAGTCACTCACCTTGCTTTCATCCCAAGCTTTAATTTGTTCATCTACTGTGTTTTCAG
>CAJQKX010000485.1 GCA_905479025.1 uncultured Paraglaciecola sp. | reverse complement strand
GTGGGCCGAGTATGGTATTTACTAATGTTTATAACCCCCGTTCCGGCGTTGAACGCAAAGAGGAATACCGTGATACTTTGGTGAAAAGAGGTGCTTCATTAGGTGCTAATTGCACTTTAATCTGTGGTGTCACGATTGGTGAATATGCTTTTGTTGGTGCCGGTGCTGTCATAAATAAAGACGTAAAACCCTATGCGCTAATGGTCGGTGTGCCGGCTAATCAAATAGGCTGGATGAGTGAATTTGGCGAGCAATTAGACTTACCTTTATCCGGTTCCGCTAAAACAACATGCATACACACCGGCAGTGTCTATTTCTTAGAATCAGGTTATGTCTCTAAATCTACGGTTATTGACCAATAGATTTTATATATACTTTTAAAAAGCAAGCGAGGTTTACTATATGCAGTTTTTCGATCTAGAGGTCCAGCAGTCTGTTATTAAAGATAAAATTACTAAGGGTATTAGTAAAGTCCTTGCTCATGGTAAGTATATCCTAGGACCTGAGGTTACTGAGTTGGAAGAGACACTTGCTTCCTACACGGGTGCTAATGACTGTATAAGTTGCGCAAATGGTACCGATGCATTGCAGATAGCTTTAATGGCGCTTGGAATTGGTCCAGGGGATGAGGTGATTGTTCCAGGATTTACATATATTGCGCCAGCAGAGGCTGTGGCTATCCTAGGTGGCATACCTGTTTATGTGGACGTTTTTCCTGAGACATACAATATCGATTACTCACAAATAGAGTCTGTAATATCTAATCGTACAAAGGCAATTATTGCTGTGTCGTTATACGGGCAGTGTCCAGATTTTGACGCAATTAATGCCATTGCACAAAGACATGGACTTGCCGTTATTGAAGATGCTGCTCAAAGTTTTGGAGCAACTTATAAGGGGCGTCGCTCATGCAGTTTAACGACAATAGCGACTACCAGTTTTTTCCCAACTAAGCCTTTGGGTTGTTATGGTGATGGTGGGGCTATATTTACAAGTGATGATGAATTAGCGTTGACGATTAGACAGATAGCAAGGCATGGGCAGGAAAAGCGTTATCACCACACAAGGATTGGAGTAAATAGTAGGCTTGATTCTATTCAGGCCGCAGTTCTTTTGGCGAAGATAAGTGTTTTGGATGATGAGTTAATTAGCCGGAATGAAGTTGCGTCAAAGTATTTGGTATTACTTTCAGGGCTTAAGTTGAAAGCAATGCCAAGTATCTGTGCCTTTAACCAGAGTGTTTGGGCCCAATTCACGATAGAAGTCGAAAATCGTGATAAGGTTCAAGCTCACTTGGCAGAAAAGGGTATTCCTACTGCTGTGCATTATCCTATTCCGCTTAACAAGCAATTAGCAGTCGCGGATCAAAATGCTCATTTACCAGTTTCCGAGAATGCTGCGAAGCACGTTATTAGCTTGCCCATGAGTCCTTACCTTAGCCATGAAAATCAGCGTATAATTGTCCGTGAAATAAACTCTATAATAGGTGATTTTTAGTTTTTATAGGCTCAGCACCTATTAATTAATGAAAATATTCAAATGGTCGCATAATTTTATGACTTACAATAATATAGAATTTAACAAGAAAACTATTTTAATTACCGGTGGTGCAGGATTCATAGGTAGCAACTTGGTTTTTTATTTCCAAGAAAACTATCCGAATTGCAATATAGTGGTATTCGACTGTTTTAGAAGTGAAGAAACATTTGTTAATGGTAACCTTCAAAGCTTTGGCCATTACAAAAATTTAATCGGTTTTAAGGGTAATATTGTATGTGGGAATATTAATAATAAAGCTGATTTAGCGTTGCTTTCGGCTTATAAATTTGACTATATTTTTCATCACGCAGCAATTTCAGACACGCGAGTATACGACCAAAAGATCGTGATGCAAACAAACGTTAACTCATTTTATGACTTGCTTAATAAAGCCAAAAATGATGATGCGGTAATAATATATGCTAGCTCTGCTGCCACTTATGGCAGCTTGCCTTCACCTCAAACTGTGGGTAAGGAAAATCCTGAAAATCCCTATGGATTTAGTAAATATATGATGGATAAAATTGCATGTCGCTTCAGTCATGAAAATCCTAATATGACTATTGTTGGCTTAAGGTTTTTCAATGTATATGGACCGGGTGAATACTATAAGGCAAAAACCTCATCTATGGTGATTCAACTAGGCCATCAAATTTTAGATGGGAAAGTGCCTCGTTTATTTGAAGGATCAAACCAAATATTAAGAGACTTTATTAATATTGAAGATGTTATACAGGCAAACGTTAAAGCCTGTAATCCAAAACAAAATGGCACTTACAACGTTGGTACTGGTATTCCTAGAAGCTTTCAAGATATCGCCGATATCTTGCAGCATGAGCTAGGTGTTGATTTGGGCACTAAGTATATTCCGAATCCTTATAAGGACTACCAAATGGATACTCAGGCTGACATTACTGCATCTCAAATTAATCTGGGTTTTGACCCAGTCGTTAGTCTAGAAGAGGGTATTAGAGCTTATATTCCTTACATTAAACGCGTACATGGTACTGATAATTTATGATTGGTTTGCAGGGGAAGTTACCCAAAATATTAGTCATCGGTGATTTAATGATTGACCATTATTTGTGGGGTTCATGTGAGCGAATCTCACCAGAAGCGCCGGTTCAAGTGGTGAAGATTACAAGCGAAACTGCAGTACTTGGCGGTGCTGGTAATGTAGTTAGTAACTTAAGGGCCCTTGGTGCAGAGGTCGGTGTTATTAGTGTTATTGGTGATTGCGAGGCTTCAAAGGAACTTACGAATCTACTAAAAGAAATTGATATTGATTCGAAATATTTAATTGTTCAAAAGGATCGGGTTACTAGTAAGAAAAGTCGAATCATTGCCGCTCAGCAGCAAGTTCTCCGATATGATCGTGAGAGCTGTAATGAAATTAGTATAGAATCACAAAATTGTTTTCTAGAGTCGTTTTTAACTATTATTAATAATTATGACATTGTATTAATGTCAGATTATGGAAAGGGTGTTTTGACTTTTGATCTTACCCAATCGCTAATCAGCGTTGCCAATAAAGCTAATAAAAAAGTGTTGGTTGACCCAAAAGGTTTAGATTATTCAAAATATAAGGGTGCTTATCTGCTTACACCAAATAAGAAAGAAGCGGCGGAAGCAACGCAAATTCCTATTAACGATGATGAAAGCTTAGCCCAGGCTATTGAACAATTAAAAATTGAATGCGCTTTAGATATTTCTCTAATCACCCTTAGTGAGCAGGGCATAGCCATTTATG
>CAJQKX010000484.1 GCA_905479025.1 uncultured Paraglaciecola sp. | reverse complement strand
AAGCACCCAAGTGAAATCGTTAATGTTGGTGATGAAATCAACGTTAAAGTATTGAAATTCGACAAAGAAAAATCTCGTGTTTCTCTTGGTATGAAGCAGATGGGCAACGATCCTTGGCAAGAAATTGCTAACCGTTACCCTGAAGGCGCTAAATTAAGCGGCGCAGTGACTAACTTAACTGATTACGGTTGTTTCGTAGAAATCGAAGACGGCGTTGAAGGTTTGGTTCATGTTTCAGAAATGGATTGGACTAATAAAAACATCCACCCATCTAAAGTGGTTAACCTTGGCGATGTTTGTGAAGTTATGGTGCTTGAAATTGACGAAGAACGTCGTCGTATTTCTCTTGGCCTTAAACAATGTATACCCAACCCTTGGGAAGAATTTGCTAAAGCACAAAGTAAAGGCGATAAAGTTAGCGGTAAGATAAAATCTATCACTGATTTTGGTATCTTCATCGGTCTTGATGGCGGCATAGACGGCCTAGTTCACTTATCTGATATTTCTTGGAATAAGACGGGTGAAGAAGCGGTTAGTGATTATAAGAAAGGCGACGAAATATCTGCTGTTGTTCTTCAGGTTGATCCAGAGCGTGAGCGTATCTCTCTTGGTGTTAAACAAATCGAAGAAGACCCTTTCAATCAGTACATCACTGACACTAAGAAAGGTACTATCGTAACTGGAATGGTGACTGCAGTTGACGCTAAAGGCGTAACCGTTAAGCTTGGTGACGAAGTTGAAGGTTACATCCGCATAGCTGACTTAGCACGTGACCGTGTTGAAGATGCATCTACAGTAGTCAGTGTTGATACTGAAATCGAAGCCAAGTTTATGGGCGTTGATCGTAAGAATCGCATCGTTAACTTATCCGTCAAAGCGAAAGACCATGCAGATGAGAAAGACGCGCTAGATAAAGTGAATCAACAAGAAGATGTTGGTTTCACTAATGCTTTTGCTGATGCATTTAAAGCCGCTAAAAGCGACTAATTGACGTCATATGCAGGCGTGTTAATTATTTTTTCAAATTAATAATTTTGACAATTAAATTAACGCGCTTATTATCGGTATATACAATTTTTTGAATGACAGAGAGTTTAATTTATGACTAAGTCAGAACTGATAGAAAGATTGGCCGATAAAATGCGTCAGGTTCCTTCCAAGGACGTGGAGTTATCGATAAAAGAAATGCTAGAACAGATGGCGCAAACTTTACAAAAAGGTGAGCGCATCGAGATTAGAGGTTTTGGTAGTTTTTCTCTACATTATCGAGCACCACGAGTTGGTCGTAATCCTAAAACGGGTGAAACTGTGAAATTAGACGGTAAGTACGTTCCACATTTCAAACCGGGCAAAGAATTACGAGAAAGAGTCAACGAGATTCTTGTTAGTTAATCTTTTAGAAATATTTTTAAAAACGGCACTCCAATTAGGGTGCCGTTTTTGTTAGAGTTAATATAACATTCTACTACTTCATCATGTAGACATACATTGAACAATGAAAGCAGCAGTCAAAACTATGCTAACAAGCAATATCATTTTACATTAGCTAACCCAAAGGGGACGAAATGAGAGTTAAAGGATTATTGTTACTACTGTTTGTATTGTTAATGCTCGTTGTTGCTGGATTTATCGGTTCACAGAACAGTCAGCTAGTACCAATTAACTATATACTTGCTGAGACAGAAATGCGTATGTCAGTATTATTAGCTGTAACATTTTCTATAGGGGTTTCATTCTCTGTGTTGCTGTTTATTGGTTATATTTTACGATTAAAGTGGCGTATTAGTAGCTTAGAACGTAAAAACAAAAAACTCTCACTGCCTACTAACGTTATATAATGTTAGAACTCCTGTTTTTATTATTACCAGTTGCTGCCGGATATGGTTGGGTGATGGGGCGTAACAGTGTCCGTCAAGCGCATCAAAGACATTCAAGTATACTGGCCAAACACTATTACAGAGGCTTAAACTTTCTACTTTCTGATGAGCCTGATAAAGCTGTTGATACACTGATTAAAATGATTGATTTGGACAGTGACACAGTTGAAACCCATATTGCTATGGGTAAATTTTTCAGACATAGAGGTGAGCTTGACCGAGCCATCAGGGTGCATCAGAACTTAGTCAGTAAAGAACAAATTTCAGCACTTCAACGTGAGGCTGCTTTATATGAATTGGGCCGAGACTATATCTTGGCTGGCTTTTTAGAGCGTGCTGAAAATGCTTTCTTACAGTTATTGAATAGCCAAAAACATTTTCTCAATGCACAAATCCAATTATTCAATATTTATCAAACTACCAAAGAATGGCCAAGAGCCATTGAGTTGGCAGAAAAAATGCTTGGTGCGGGTGGAGACAGTGATGAGTTATGCACTCGGGTAGCGCATTTTTATTGCGAACAGGCCAGTATTGAGATAAAAAACGATCACCTAATCGAAGCAGAAATGAGCCTCAAAAAGGCAATTACTACAGATATAAAAGCTGTCCGTCCTTGGTTGCTGTTAGGTGAAATTGCCATGCAGCAACAAAAATATGATGATGCTATTGATTGTTTGAGCCAAATTCCTAGTCGTGATGTGAGTTGGTTAAGTGAGGCAGTACCCTTAATCGAGGAGTGTGCAGAGCAACTGAATGACCACATAAAACTGGATAAAGTATTAGATGAATACTGGCAGCAATGTGCTACAGCCTACCTGGCTAAAGTAAAACTTATGGCAAAAGACGGCGAAGCAGAAAAGGCAGCGCAAGTGTTGTTAGAGCAATTGAAAAAACATCCCACTATGAAAGGTTTTAAAACATTAATGGGCTTGTACATAGACCTACAAGATCATGAGCAATCCACTAATAGTTTGTTATTACTCAAAGAGTTAGTAGAAGAACAAATAAACCAACGACCTAAATATAAATGTCATAGTTGTGGGTTTGCTGGGAGTAAAATTCACTGGTTATGCCCATCATGTAAAAAATGGGGAATGGTTAAACCAATTAAAGGCTTAGACGGAGAGTAGTTTGATAAATAAGACTTTGATAAATAAGAGCGTGGTAAATATTCAAACAGATCCAAAAGTTGTTGTGGCACTTGATTTTGATCAAAAAATCAAAGCTGAGGCTTTTGTTGATAAACTTGATCCAAAATTGTGCAGGCTAAAAGTGGGCAAAGAGATGTTCACTCACTTCGGCCCTAGTTTTGTATCAAGCCTTGTTGCAAAAAACTACGATGTTTTTCTAGACTTAAAATTTCACGATATTCCTAATACTGTTGCTAAGGCTTGCCAAGCTGCTGCTGACTTAGGAGTGTGGATGGTCAACGTGCATGCCACTGGTGGCCCTAAAATGATGGAATATGCCAGAAAAAGTCTAGATAAGTATGCCGCTAATAGGCCTCTTTTGATTGCGGTTACCGTGTTGACGAGTATGGATCAACAGCAATTAACCGCTATTGGTATTGATTCCACACCTGAGCAACAGGTATTGAAATTGGCTCATCTAACTCACAACTGCGGTTTAGATGGGGTAGTGTGTTCGGCGAAAGAGTCGAGTGTACTTAAATCCAGTATAGCCAACGATTTTAAATTAGTGACACCGGGTATTCGTCCTGAAGGTTCAGCGAAAGGTGATCAAATACGAGTGATGACACCTAAACAAGCTATTCATGCGGGTTCAGACTATTTAGTGATAGGTCGACCGATTACCCAATCAGTCGACCCACTTAATACGTTAATAGATATAAACCGTTCTATTTTGTTATAGCGTACTCAGTCTATTATAACGTTTCTAAAGCAGTTTTAGCATCCATATACTCAAGGCCAAGTTCTTGGCCTAAGGCGTCAACGACCGCTTTATACGTCACTTTACCTTGATGCACATTTAGACCATTCATCAAGTGTGGATCATCTAACATAGCCTGTTTAGGGCCTTTATTGGCTAGGGCTAGACCAAAAGGTAGCGTGGCGTTATTAAGCGCCATAGTTGATGTACGTGCTACACCGCCTGGCATATTGGCAACACAATAATGAACCACTTCATCTATGATATAAACTGGATCCTGATGGGTGGTGGCTTGTGATGTTTCAAAACATCCACCTTGATCAATAGCCACATCAACAACTACTGAGCCTGGTTTCATGTTTTTGATATGTTCTCGATTGAGCAGCTTAGGTGCTGCAGCAC
>CAJQKX010000483.1 GCA_905479025.1 uncultured Paraglaciecola sp. | reverse complement strand
TCCTTGCTGGTCGTCCCACTATTAATGTGTGCTGCACTAGGCATTACTATTTTTAGCCAAACAGTGATCGAAATAATGGCCGGCCCGGCCTTTCACCCAGCCCATGATGCAGTCCCGTGGTTAACTGCTGCTGCTTTCTTCGCCTGCCTCAACACTTACAATAACTTTGGCTTTCTTCTAGCCGAAAAAACGAAACATATCAGTCGCATCCAATATTTTAGTGCACTCGTAGCCACCATTTGCTTTTTCACTTTAATACCTAAATACGGCTATATAGGCGCTGCACTGGCTGCTGCTATTACCAATGCTGTTCAGCTACTGATAACCTTTAGACTGGCCACTCCATATTTTAATATGCAAATTAATAAGTTGTTACTGCTAGCTCAACTACTGATCGCGGCCGCAATTTATTCCCTGTCAGTGCATTACACCCACGCATCGCTAGCTTTTTCTTTGTTATTTAAGATAGTAATATATTGCGTGGGAGTCGTAGCACTTTTTTCTGTTAACCTCGCATACAAACCCGCTAGGGAATACGGCCTTTTTATTCTTCAATTACTACTCTCAAAGCTTAAAAACGTAGGTAATTAATTTTGAAAAATCTGCTAGTCATAGCACCAAGGTTCCCTTCAATAAATCAGCCTTGGATAGACACGTATCTCGAGGAATTATTACGCTCTGGCATAACCTTAGGCATATGTAGCAGCCTAAAGGAGCCACAGCCATATCAGCAAAAAGTTGACCACCTGAAGCTTAAAGACAAGATCATTCCGTACAATGATCAATTTTCATTAATGAAAATTCTTCAAAATATAACAAAAAAACCGAAGCATTTAATACACATTCTTCGCAACTTTCCGCGGTACTTAAAGTTGGCTAGAGCTCTTCAGGAAAATCATGGCATACCATTTTTGGAATCTTTGACCAAGTACGTTTCGTTTGCCAGCGAAAGAAAGAAATTTCTTAATTTTGACGCTATGCATGCCCATGAAGAGGTGGCTGGCTTCCAATTCTGTTATCTAGCAGATATTTTAGATATTCCTTTTTTCATTACCTTCCATGGGCTACCTCCACTTGGCGTAGGACAACTATCAGCGGCAAAACGCCAGCGTCTTTACGAAAAAGCTAACGCCGTCTTAGTAAACACCAACTTTTCAAAAAAAACCGCCCTTGCTCTTGGCTGCCCAGCACAAAAAATTCATATTATTCCGCAGGGCCTTCCAATTGACGACTTCCCATTTAATCCGACTTCATTTCCCACGCAGAGGGAATCCATATCTTTGCTCAGTGTTGGACGCTTTCACCGGGATAAAGGGCAAGGCTATATTCTAGTGGCCCTGAAGAGACTTCGTAATAAAAACATCAATGCTCATCTCGACTTGGTTGGCGTAGGTCCAGACAAAAAGCATCTACTCAAACTTATAAAAAAGCTAAATTTAACGAAAAATGTTAGTGTACACAGCGGTATTAACCACGAGGAGCTCAAGCTACTTTATAAAAAGGCCCATTTCTTCTTGCTAGCAAGCATCAGTAACGAGGAAAAAAAAGCACATACGGAAACCCAAGGCGTTGTTCTGCAAGAGGCACAGGCGTCGGGCTGTATTCCTATTGCGAGTCGTGTAGGTGGAATTCCAGAAGTTTTGCATCATAGACTTGATGCTTATCTCGTAAAACAAAAGTGCTCAAAAGAAATCGCCTCGGCAATTATGACAGCGCTTAACAGCCAAGTTTTGTATGAGCAGTTTCAAAAAAGTGGGCGTTTAAACATTGAAGAACATTTCCGATCACAGTTCATATGTAAAAAAATGTTGTGCATATTTGAAAAAACTGGTGACGACAATCTCTAATTAGTGTCAATCTGAAGGGCCAAGATTAATGGTGCAATCTCCAAAGAAAGTGAATTCGTTTTAAAAAAAATATAGCGGCATTAAGAAGCGGCTCTTGAGGTTGTTTACCGTCTCAGTCGCGACCGACCGTGTCACTACTTGATTTTTCCGAATGCGCTTTTTAATCTACACCGTGAAAAAGCCGCTGACGCCCGCCCCAATTTCACAGCTTGCGGGCGTCCTGACGAGCTTTTTACATGATTTAGGTGGGTAAAAATTGCTAAGTAATGCAAAAAAATATCAAGCTACCTATAGGCGCATCATTAGTTTACATACTAACGTCGACTAACCCTCTCTATTAGTGTTTTGAGGCGGATATCCGTATTGCCTGATAATGAATTTCTCTTTCTTTGCTACAAGTGCAGACGTTTTTTCATCATAATAGAAGTGGGAGCTGCTTCGTTGAGAGGCATTTAACCTAGTCTTCGCGCCCTTAAAAATCTTATCCCGTTGATCGCTTCTTAAATGGATTCCACTTTTTAAAAGTGCATCTATTAAGTCATCTTCTAAACGTTCTGTTTTAATTACAAAATCCACGAGCGGTTTATTCGCCTGTAGCAATTCAAGCCCTTCCATCGTTGCTAGGGCAGGATTGGTATAGATCTCATCACGAGAGTCTGTAAATAATTTGAAATAACGGTAAGTGAGTAACCCAAATTTCTCAGAAATAGGGCTAAAACCGTAGCCCTCGCCTATATCTAACGCCCGCTCTCCGCTAAGCAATAGTTCAAGCCAAAAGCGAAAGCGCGCGGGATCCTGAACATCCTCATAACACCACTTCCAATCCTCTGCGTTCTTTGTCCACTCAGAAGTAAACAACCGGTAATAATGCGCCGGCTTAAGCCAATTTCGTCCCATTTCTTTAGGCAGCTGCCTGTAACAGTAGTCTAAATCGAACCTCCTGCCCGATTGACGCATTACAGACCCACCGCCACCACAACCATAGGCCCAAAGTGAAACATACCAATCCCAAGGATTTCTTATAGAGCCCAATATAGTGCGATTTCTGTATAAATCCTTTAGTGTATTGTGCTTGCCTACTTGCTCACCTTCAAGCAAGCTAGAAAGCAAGTGGCCGATGTGCGAGCCACCGGTTTTATGCAGCTCTAAAAATACTATTTTTTCTGACACGAACATAACAGCTAATTTCCAGCAGGAAATGAAATTAAATGAACAGGTGATGTATCGCTATATTTCGCCTATCATATCTTTATAGCTAATTGTAACCCTGATTTTTAACGATAGCATAACCAAAGCCGCCTAGAGAAATGAAAAAAATCTATAAGAAGCTAGTTCCATTCGAATACCGCTTTTTATTATACGGAATGCGTAACCCTGGCGAATTCACGCATTTACGATCAGTAGTTCACCCATCAAAAAAAGGGGATTTTTCGCTCCGTTCGTTCGACAAGCTTTCTTGCATTTTTATCCACACTAGTAAGGCTGCAGGTACGTCTATTGCATTAAGCTTATTTGGAGAACTCCCCTATCACTATACCGCGGTGCAATATAAAGCTATTTATGGCAGAAAAACCTTTAATAGTTATTTCAAATTTTCGTTTGTACGCAACCCCTGGGACCGTCTATTTTCGGCCTATACCTATTTGAAATCTGGTGGTTGGAACGATAAAGATGCGGCATGGGCGGAAAAGCATCTAAGCAATATACATAGCTTTGAGGAATTTGTGATGGATTGGCTTTCCGAGGAAAATCTAAATAGCCATATCCATTTCTGGCCACAATATCGATTCATTTGTAATTGGCGGGGCATACCGCTTGTCAATCACTTAGCGTACTTTGAAACAATTGAAGAAGATTTCGTAAAAATCCGCGATGTATTGGGCGTGAATGCGAGCCTCGGCCACACCAACAAAACAGCGCGTGAGTCTTACCGACTAGCGTATTCAAATCAAACAAAAGAGAAGGTACGGAACCTTTACAAAAAAGATATAACGATGCTTGGCTACAATTTTGATGGTATTGAA
>CAJQKX010000482.1 GCA_905479025.1 uncultured Paraglaciecola sp. | reverse complement strand
CTTAACCAATGGACAGATAACAAGGTTGCCCTTTTAGGCGATGCATGCCACCCCATGTTGCCATTTTTAGCCCAAGGTGCGGCTATGGCGATTGAAGACAGCTATGTTTTGGCACATTGTTTGGCGAGTGACAGCCATACTCAAAATGCGTTACAAACCTACCAAAATATACGCTTACCCCGAACACGTCAAATTCAACTTAATGCCCGTAAAAATGCAGGTTTGTATCATATGAGCTCACCCATTGAGCAGGTCAAGTTAGCGGTATTGTCGGGACTATCGACTATTGGCTTAAGTGATGCCGTGGCAGCTAACAAGCTTGACTCTATCTATGCCTACAATATTGTTAAGCAGTTAAGCAGTTAAGCAGTTAAGCAGGTAAACTCGAATGTGATTGATGCACCTCGAAAACTCAGAGATACACCAAGCATTTGACCATTACCCACCTCAAATCAAACTGGCCCTATTAACTATTCGGCAATGATTTTTTTTCTTACTAAAAGCTCAGATGAAATTGGCAAGATCAAAGAACACCTAAAATGCTGAGCTATCTTTGATAGTAATAAGTCAATCCAAAGTAATGTGATAAAGCCGTTTTGCTTTTTAGCTATCAGTTATCACGGCAGCAAAAAATAACGGGACACTTCGATTCATTCCATTAAAGTGACTAATGCACTAAAAATACTGGGATAAAAAGAGCATTAGTGGTTATTAAATTTGTCTAAGTTGCAGCCGCTCGTTGGATTGTTATTTTGTCATAGCACGTTAAAAATAGAGCGTTAAAAATAACAGTGATGAATCACTATAAATCACTGTTATAAAAAAATCCTAAAATGGTTTTTTTTCTAAAAATATCATTAGTTTCAGCTGTTTGGAGCGATCATGATAGCCATTTCTGCATCATTCAACTATTATATTTTGAGCGATTTATTTGAAATCTAAGCTCCACACTTTGTGGTGTGTGGCGTCAGTTAAGCGCGACAGATTTCACCAAATTTTAAGGAAACAAATATGTCGACTGAAGACTTAAACGATTTACGCATGTCTGAAGCTGTGCGTCCACTTTACCTTGCTGTAAAGAAGCACATTGAAGAGAATGTTATTCCGATCCAAGATGAATTTTATTCAATTGGTGAAACACTGGCTGACCGTTGGAGTTATTCTGAACGTCAAATGGAGTTGCTAGAAGGCGCAAAAAATAAAGCAAAAGAGTTAGGCCTTTGGAATTTTTTCTTGCCTGATGCTGAAACAGGTGAAGGTTTATCCAATTTGGATTACGCATATATTGCGGTTGAACTTGGTAAAGCACCTTTAGCGTCTGAAACATTAAATTGTTCTGCTCCTGACACCGGCAACATGGAAGTATTAGAGCGAGTGGGTACACCCGAGCAAAAAGCACAATGGTTGGCACCCCTCCTTAGAGGTGAAATACGCTCTTGCTTT
This sequence comes from uncultured Paraglaciecola sp., assembly GCA_905479025.1. Next base: position 1,959 of record CAJQKX010000482.1, on the reverse strand, counting down.
GGGATGACTGAACCCAATGTTGCATCTTCTGACGCAAAAAATATATCAACTACGGCTGTTGAAGATGGAGATGACTGGGTCATCAACGGGGAAAAGTTTTATATTTCTGGTGCCGGTGACCCTCGCTGTAAGATTATGATTTGCATGGTTAAAAGCAGCCCTGATGCCCCAACACATAAACAACAATCACAAATTCTAGTGCCATTAGATGCACCGGGTGTCACCATCGTAGGTCCAATGCATGTATTTGGTCATGACGACGCACCTCACGGTCATATGCACATAAAGCTTGAAAACGTGCGAGTACCAAAAACCAACATGTTGTTAGGTGAAGGCCGTGGTTTTGAAATTTCTCAAGTACGTTTGGGTCCTGGTCGCATTCACCATTGCATGCGTTCAATTGGCCAAGCTGAAAAAGCATTGCAGCTTGCACTTGAACGATCCACTTCACGAGAAGCTTTTAGTAAAAAATTATATCAGCTTGGCAAGAATATTGAAGTCATCTCGAAAATGCGTATCGACATTGAAGCCATGCGTATGATGGTATTAAAAGCAGCTAAAGCCATGGATGTATTGGGTAACCAAGAAGCGCGTATATGGATCCACATGATCAAAGCGATGATCCCAGAGCGAGTGTGTGAAATCATCGATCAATCCATGCAACTTCATGGTGCCACGGGTATCTCACAATGGTCACCGCTATCTGCCATGTATGCAGGTCAGCGCACCTTACGTTTTGCTGATGGCCCAGATGAGGTTCATCACATGGTTGTTGGCCGTAATGAAGTACGTGAGTTTGAGTGTAATAAAAGCTAAGTACTCTATTTTTCTGAAGCTTTTTTGAAAGTTTTTTCGAGGCTTTTTTGAATGAGTAGATAAGTAGTAAGGGCTGGTGCAATCTGGCCCTTTTTGTATCCAATATAGTTTTTAGGATTTTTGCCAAGGAGAGCATTATGAGTAAATATAGTATTGCAAAACAGTGTATGGCTGCAGCCTTAACTGCAGCAAAAGAGGAAAAAATTAACGACAGCGAAGTACTAGAAGCAACGATCATCACTTTAATCGCAGAAATGACAAAAACCGCAGGAGCCATTCGTACTGCAGAAGTCATAGATTATGAGCTGCGTAATATCTCCGGTGGACTGGATAAGGATTTTTTGCGCTCTAGATAGAATATCATTCGGTGGAATTATTCAGATGAATTATGTCAACACCCATTATCAGCACTTAAATTTTTGACGCCATGAATAATAGTAAATATAAGTATCTGGTTAATGTATTTGACTTTGATAGGTTGAAATAAAATCCATGGTGTATGTTACCTAATGAGCTAGAGTAACAAGCCATAGGTTGCTGCAAGAAATATACTTTGCCATTGTGCCTCTGCCCTGCCTTCTGCACTTAAGCATCTAAGGATGTGCGTGTTTACACAAAGCGTGACTAGCATCACCTAGCACTCACTTTTTCGAATTTGGGCTTGCCTTAATCAATGAGCCTGACTTTTGTCACATGCTCAATATTACGAATAGCTTCAATCACATCGCCACTTTTCATTTGCTCTACATCGAGTATGTTATAAGCCAAATTGCCACGGCTTTTGTTCATCATATCGAGTACATTCACGTTGTGATCTGCCAGCACAGATAACACGCTGCCTAATACTTTTGGGACGTTTCTGTTGGCAAAAATGATGCGTTGCCCTTCGCATCTTGCCATACTCACTTCGGGGAAGTTAATTGAGTTTTTGATATTACCATTTTCTAGGTAATCCATAATTTGATCGGCAGCCATGATAGCGCAGTTTTCTTCGGCTTCGGCAGTGGATGCACCTATATGTGGCATGGATATTATATCGCTTCGACCATAAAAAATAGGCTCTGGGAAGTCACACACGTAACCTCTCAATTGGCCACTATCAAGTGCTTGGACTATGGCTTGTGGATCGACGATAGACTCACG
>CAJQKX010000481.1 GCA_905479025.1 uncultured Paraglaciecola sp. | reverse complement strand
CACGATGCTTACCGCGCCTTAAAGCAACAAAATCCCAGCCCTTATATGTTTTTCTTACAGGACGACGACTTCTGTATGTTTGGCGCATCGCCTGAGTCAGCCTTGAAGTACACCAAACACACTAATCAAGTGGAAATTTACCCCATAGCCGGTACAAGACCCAGAGGTAAACGAGCAGACGGCAGCATCGACTTAGACCTAGACTCCCGCTTAGAACTTAACCTGCAAGAAGATCAAAAAGAGCGGGCCGAGCATATTATGTTGGTCGATTTAGCACGTAACGACGTAGCTAAAGTATGTGAGCCCGGAACTCGTTATGTCACAGACTTACTTAAAGTGGATCGCTACTCACATGTGATGCACTTAGTGTCTAGAGTTGTAGGGCAATTACGGGATGATTTAGACGCACTCAATGCCTATCAAGCCTGTATGAATATGGGCACATTGGTCGGCGCACCTAAAGTCAGTGCAGCCACATTAATCCGTCAAGTCGAAAAACAACGTCGAGGCAGTTATGGCGGAGCAGTAGGTTATATTAACAGCCAAGGAGATATGGATACTTGTATTGTTATACGCTCTGCATTTGTCAAAAATGATGTGGCTTATATTCAAGCCGGTGCAGGTGTTGTGTTTGACTCTGACCCGCAATCAGAAGCAGATGAAACCCGAGGTAAAGCACAAGCGGTAATAGGCGCTATTATTTCCAGTTCGCAAACACAAGGAGCAGTAAAGTGAGTTCACAATCCACTCAAATTAATCAACAAATTTGTGTCTTTTTGTTGGACAACTTTGACTCATTTACCTACAACTTAGTGGATGAACTGAGAACGCTAGGTCTTGAGCTAATCGTTTATCGCAATAGTGTTGCGGCCGATGTAATTTTACAAAAAATGCATGAAAAGGCACAGCACAATGATGAACATGGTCACACTAAACAAGTGATGCTGATGTTATCCCCCGGACCGGGTAATCCCTCTGAGGCAGGCTCAATGTTAACACTGTTAAACCTAGTGAAAGGCCAATTTCCGGTGTTGGGCATTTGTTTAGGTCACCAAGCGATTGTTGAGTCTTACGGTGGCAAAATTATCCGTGCCGATAATGTAATGCATGGTAAATCCTCTTTGATTGAGCATAGCGCTGATAAAATGTTTGCTAACATGCCACAGCCATTACCGGTAGCTCGTTATCATTCATTAATGGCCAGCAATATACCTCAACAATTAACTGTATTAGCCAATTTTGCCAACATTCCTATGGCAGTGGCACATTTGCAAGATAAAATGTTAGGTTTTCAATTCCATCCAGAGTCTATTTTGACCTCTCATGGTAGCCAGCTGCTTTTGCAAAGTATTCAATTCTTAACCCAAGACAAGGTTTTGCCCCTATGAACCATATGCTCCACTCAATTCTTCAACAACTCTATCAAGGCCAAGACTTAAAGCAGGATGATGTCACCGAAATATTTTCACAAGTGGTGACAGGTCAGGTGGATGATATTGTTTTATCTTCTCTATTGACCGCATTAAAAATCAAAGGCGAACAACCAGAAGAAATAGCCGGTGCTGCCAATGCATTAATAGCTAATGCAGCTGTATTTCCCCGCCCAGATTATGAATTTGCAGATATAGTGGGCACAGGCGGTGATGGTCATAATACCATTAACATCTCATCTGCATCGGCCATTGTCGCGGCAAGCTGTGGTGTAAAAGTCGCCAAACATGGTAATCGGAGTGTCTCGAGTAAATCTGGCTCAGCTGATTTGTTCAAAGCATTCGATTTAGAATTAAGCATGTCACCAGACACCGCGCGCCAATGTCTCGACGTTTCAAACCTGTGCTTTTTGTTTGCGCCAAACTATCACTCGGGTATTCGCCATGCGATGCCAGTGCGCACCACATTAAAAACTCGCACCTTATTTAATTTACTGGGTCCCTTAGTGAATCCAGCTCGTCCTAGTCATATAATTATTGGCGTTTATGCGCCAGAATTGCTGTTACCCTTTGCAAAAACCTTGCAGTTATTAGGTTATCAAAAAGCCTTGGTGGTGCATGGCAGCGGATTAGATGAGTTTGCCTTACATGGCAATACCCAAGTAGTGGAAGTGAATGGCGACCAGTTAACACAAAGCAGTGTTTCTCCAACTGATTTTGGACTTGAGCATTATCCGTTAGATGCCATTACAGGTGGCGAGCCAGAAGAAAATAAAATCCTCATTGAAAATGTGCTTTTAGGCAAAGGCCAAGCTGCCCATCAAGCTGCGGTGGCGATGAATACTGCGGCATTATTAAAACTATGTGGCAAGGTTCAAACCTATGCGCAAGGGGCTGAAATGGCAATTAATGCTATGCAGCAGCAACGTCCATTAGCCACGATTAAATTGTCGGCTTCCATCAGCCAAAATCTATAAAGGACAAAGTGACTAAAAATGGCCAATGTATTAGAAAAGATCGTCCTAGACAAAAAACAAGAAATCGCTCAACGCAAAATTGATTTACCGTTAGCAAGTTTTATTGATGATTTAACACTCTCAGACAGAAGTTTTTATGATGCATTGGCGCAGCCCAATGCTGCCTTTATATTAGAATGTAAAAAGGCGTCACCGTCTAAAGGGCTAATTCGTGAAAACTTTGACTTAGATGAAATCATCCAAGCTTACAGTCCTTTTGCTGCCTGTATATCGGTATTAACGGATGAGAAATATTTTCAAGGTAAGTTCGAGTATCTAGAATATATTCGAAGTCGGATGACACAGCCTGTTATTAACAAAGATTTTTTTGTTGAACCTTATCAAATCTATTTAGCCCGCTACCATAAAGCTGATGCGGTGCTACTGATGTTGTCGGTATTAGATGACACACAATATACAGCACTAGCGACACTTGCCGAGCAATACCAACTCGACGTATTAACCGAAGTCAGTAACGAACAAGAGGTACTCAGAGCCTGTGCGTTGAAAGCCAAAATCATTGGCATTAATAACCGCGACTTGCGAGATCTGAGTACAGACCTCGCCACAACTGAGCGCTTGGTGCCTTTAATTAATCAACATGCTGAACATGAACATGTGATCATTTCTGAATCCGGCATTTATACCCATCAAGATGTGCGCAGATTAGCGTCACTTGTTAATGCATTTTTGGTAGGCAGTTCATTAATGGGTGAAAAGGATATCAAATTAGCAGCAAAACAGTTGGTGTACGGAACAGTAAAAGTTTGTGGTACAACAAGTTTAACCGGAGCCAAGCTAGTTAAAGACAGTCCAGCTAGTTTTGCTGGTCTGATATTTACCGAAAAATCCAAACGTTTTGTGACCTTAGAGCAAGCCAAACAAATCACTTATGCCGTGCCATTTCAATATGTGGGCGTGTTTGTTGACGCTCCTATTGAACTGGTGGTGAAATACGCACAAGCTTTGGAATTATCGGCTGTTCAGTTGCATGGTCAAGAGCAGCAAACTTACATCAACAGTTTACGTAATAAACTGCCTACCCATTGTCAAATTTGGTTAGCTAAAGGCGTCAAAGATACCTTGCCTAATTTAGATGAGATTGGCGTTGACTTGTTTTTATTAGATTGCCAAGTCGGTGAACAATCAGGTGGCACAGGCCAGGCTTTTAGTTGGCAACTGTTAGATGAGATAACCGACAAGTCCAACATTGTTCTTGCCGGCGGCATCACCCCATGCAATGTTAAACAAGCGGCTAATTTACAGGTCGGAATGCTTGACTTAAATTCTGGTGTAGAGAGCGCACCAGGTATTAAGCAGCAAGATAAAATTAATCAGGCTTTTAACCAGCTTAGAGAGTATTAACAGCAGCTGCGAGTTAACGTTAGCGAGCAAAAAACAGTTTTAAAGTGAGAAAAAGATGAATCATTTAGACAGTAAATTTGGTGACTATGGCGGTATGTACGTACCCGAGCTGCTGATCCCTGCACTCGACCAACTCGAGCAAGTTTTTATCGATGCCCAGAAGGATCCAGAATTCCAGGCTGAATTTATGGGTTTATTAAAGGATTATGCGGGTCGCCCCACAGCCATGACATTGACGAGAAACTTAGTCAATAATCCCAAAGTAAAGCTTTACCTCAAACGTGAAGACTTATTACACGGTGGTGCTCACAAAACCAATCAAGTATTAGGCCAAGCACTGTTAACCAAGCGAATGGGGAAAACTGAAGTCATCGCCGAAACAGGTGCAGGGCAACACGGGGTCGCCACAGCATTAGCTTGTGCATTAATGGGTTTAAAAGCACGTATTTATATGGGTGCCAAAGACATGGAGCGCCAAGCACCCAATGTATTTAGAATGCGCTTAATGGGCGCAAAAGTGATCCCGGTTAATTCAGGCTCTGGCACATTAAAAGATGCGGTTAACGAAGCCATGCGCGACTGGTCTGCTAACTATGACACAGCTCATTATTTACTAGGCACAGCGGCAGGCCCTCATCCGTTCCCAACGATTGTCCGTGAATTTCATCGCATGATTGGTGAAGAAACCCGCGCACAAATTATGGCTAAAGAAGGGCGTTTACCGGATGCACTTGTTGCTTGTGTCGGCGGCGGTTCAAACGCGATAGGTATGTTTGCTGATTTTATTGATGAGCCTAGCGTACGATTAATTGGTGTTGAGCCGGCTGGTAAAGGGGTACATACCAAAGAACATGGCGCAGCTATTGGTAAAGGCACTACAGGTGTTTTACACGGCGCATATAGTTATATCATGCAAGACAACGACGGTCAGATTGAAGAATCGTATTCAGTATCTGCCGGACTCGACTACCCCGCTGTTGGGCCTCAACATGCTCATTTGTATGATATTGGTCGTGCCGAGTATGTGTCTGTCACCGACGACGAAGCACTCAATGCCTTTAAGCTTCTGTCTCAAAAGGAGGGCATTATTCCAGCACTTGAGTCTGCGCACGCGATTGCACACGCGCTTAACATGGCGGATGAAGCAGAAGATGGCACCATTATTGTGGTAAACCTATCAGGACGTGGAGACAAAGATTTAGAGCATGTCCGTAGCATCATAGGAGATCAAGACCATGACTAATTCCGTTGACCGTTACGCGAATATGTTCAAACATCTTAACAACAAACAAGAAGGCGCATTTGTCCCCTTTGTCATGGTAGGCGACCCCGACATTCACACCTCAGTGAATATCATCAAAGCGATGGTTGAAGGAGGTGCAGACGCATTAGAGTTAGGATTTCCTTATTCTGACCCTATTGCTGATGGCCCTACTATTCAAAAAGCCAGTATTCGCGCTCTATCGAATAAAATCAAAACGGATGACTGTTTTGAAATCATTCGCCAAGTGCGTGAAGCTTATGCCGATATACCTATTGGTTTATTGCTGTATAGCAACCTTGTGCTTAAACGTGGT
>CAJQKX010000480.1 GCA_905479025.1 uncultured Paraglaciecola sp. | reverse complement strand
AATGAAACTGCATTCAATGCATGTCCAAGTGATTCTATTGACTATGCGGTGATGGAGAAAACGGACGATGGGGTTGTTGTTCCGTTGGATGCGGGCTGGAGCGATATAGGGTCTTGGTCATCGTTGTGGGATATTAGTGAAAAAGATGAAAACGGGAATGCGACATTCGGCGACGTCAAGCTGCATAGAACTAATAACTCCTACATAAGAACTGATGGAGCATTAGTGGCAGCAATTGGTGTTGATGACTTAGTGATTTTGTCGACCAAAGATGTATTGGTTGTGGCCCACAAAGATAGTGTTCAGGATGTCAAAGTTATCGCTGAGCAGTTAAAGAATGATTCGAGAACTGAGTGGGAGCAACACAGAGAAGTCTATCGGCCTTGGGGTAAATATGATTCTATTGATAGTGATAATGGATATCAGGTAAAGAGGCTAACTGTAAATCCAGGGGCTAGATTAAGTGTTCAAATGCATTATCATCGTTCTGAGCATTGGGTCGTGGTAGCGGGTCAGGCGAGAGTTCATTACGGTGATACATCACATGACCTTAATGTGAATGAATCTACCTACCATGGTAAGGAAGTTGTTCATGCCCTAGAAAATCGGGGAGAGGTTCCATTAGAGTTGATCGAGGTGCAGGTTGGCAGTTATCTTGGTGAAGATGATATTGTTCGTTTTGAGGACATCTATGGAAGAGTGGCGGAATAGCCGATCAATTTAAATTAATAACTTGATAATATTAGTAATAACAAATTAAAAGAGTGAGGTCAAAGTGAAAAAAAAAGCCTTAATTACTGGCGTGACTGGACAAGATGGCTCTTATCTAGCTGAATTTTTACTTGACAAGGGATATGTAGTTCATGGAATAAAACGTCGTGCATCATCGCTTAATACCCAACGGATCGATCATATCTATGAAGATCCGCATATAGAGAACCAAAACTTTATTCTACATTACGGTGATCTGACGGATTCTTCAAACCTTACACGTATCATATCTGAAGTAGAGCCAGATGAAGTCTACAATTTGGGTGCGCAATCTCATGTTGCCGTAAGTTTTGAGGCCCCTGAATATACGGCTGATGTGGATGCAATGGGTACATTGCGGTTATTGGAGGCAATTCGTTTTTTAGGGCTTGAAAAGAAAACTAAATTTTACCAAGCATCGACATCTGAACTCTATGGGCTAGTTCAAGAAACACCCCAAAAAGAAACTACGCCATTTTATCCTCGCTCACCCTACGCGGTTGCAAAGCTTTACGCATATTGGATGACTGTTAACTATCGTGAAGCTTATGGCATGTTTGCTTGTAATGGCGTGCTTTTTAATCATGAATCACCTCGCCGTGGCGAGACTTTTGTTACTCGAAAAATCACTCGTGGATTAAGCAATATTGCATTAGGATTAGAGAAATGCCTATTCCTCGGGAATATGGATTCTTTGCGTGATTGGGGGCACGCTAAAGATTACGTAAGAATGCAGTGGATGATGCTTCAACAGTCTCAACCGGAGGACTTTGTGATTGCAACAGGGGTTCAATACTCCGTGCGGCAATTTGTTGAATGGTCGGCAAAAGAGCTGGGTATAACTATAAAATTTACTGGGCAAGGTGTCGAGGAAGTAGGTCTCGTTGAGTCCATTATTGGAGAAAAAGCTCCTGCACTAAGCGTAGGTGATATTATTGTGAAGGTTGATGAGCACTACTTTAGGCCAGCAGAGGTAGAGACGCTGCTTGGCGACCCATCTAAAGCGAAAAATAAATTGGGTTGGGTTCCCGAAATTACTGCCCAAGAAATGTGTGCTGAAATGGTTAATGAAGACTTAAAGTTGGCGCAACGCGCGCTATTTCTTAAAGATAACGGCTTTGATGTTGCTGGTTCAATTGAGGTCTAAAAGTGACTAAATTTTTTGTCGCTGGACATAAAGGCATGGTGGGGTCTGCTATATGCAGGCAGTTAGCGCGGGAGGACGTCAATATTGTCACAGCGAGCCGAGACGAATTAGATCTAACTGATCAATTACAAGTAAAAAGTTTCTTTAACAAGCATCATTTTGATCAAGTTTACCTAGCTGCGGCTAAGGTGGGTGGTATATATGCAAATGATTCCTATCCTGCAGAATTTATTTATCAAAACTTAATGATCCAAAATAATGTAATTCATCAAAGTTTTTTAAGTGGGGTCGACAAGTTACTTTTTCTTGGGTCTTCATGCATATATCCAAGGTTAGCAGATCAACCAATGAATGAAGAACAGCTTCTAAAGGGTGATCTAGAGCCGACAAATGAACCATACGCTATTGCAAAGATTGCAGGGATAAAAATGTGTGAGAGCTACAATCGTCAATATGGCACTGATTATCGAAGCGTGATGCCCACAAATTTATACGGCCCCGGGGATAATTATCATCAGCAAAATAGTCATGTTATCCCAGCTTTATTACGACGTTTCCATGAAGCAAAAGTTGGTTATTCCAAAAATGTGGTCGCTTGGGGGTCAGGGGCTCCGCTCCGAGAATTTTTGCATGTCGATGATATGGCTGCAGCCTCTATATATGCTATGAATATTGATCGAGAGATATATCAATTAAAAGTTAGACCTAGGCTGTCACATGTCAATATTGGAGCAGGGAAAGAGATTAGTATTAGACAGTTAACAGAAATAATTGCTGAGGTTGTTGGTTTTCAAGGCGACATTATTTGGGACACGAGTAAGCCTGACGGAGCCCCCAGAAAGTTAATGGACTGCTCCAGGATCACTGGTTTGGGCTGGCGACCTCAATATGAGCTTAAAGTCGGACTGAAAGACGCTTATAAATCTTTCCTCTCTAGCATCGAAACCTTGGGAAAAAAGGAAAGCAATAGTGGATTATAAAATGATCTCACTGAATATTATTAAGTTGGTTTGTTCTGGGGCGCGGCCTTTTATGAGTGAGGAATAGAAATGAAAATATTAGTAACCGGTGCAGCGGGTTTTATTGGCTTTCATCTTACGCTAGCTCTGCTGGATAGAGATGATGTCGTGGTGGGCATTGATAATCTTAATAATTATTATGATCCAGCATTGAAGCAACTTAGGTTAGACGAAATTACTAAGCATCCAAAGTCATCTAATTTTGATTTTAAAAAGGAGGACATTGCTGATAGAGCCTTTATGAAGAAGTTCTTTACTGATCACAAATTTGATGTCGTTGTTAATTTGGCTGCGCAAGCAGGCGTGCGTCATTCAATTGAAAACCCCCAAGCTTATGTTGATTCAAACCTGGTTGGGTTTGTAAACATCCTAGAGGGTTGTCGTCACTCCAAAGTTAAACACTTAGTTTATGCATCATCAAGTTCTGTGTATGGAATGAATCTGAAAAAACCTTTTAGTACAGATGATCGAGTGGATTACCCGATTTCACTTTACGCGGCCACCAAAAAATCGAATGAGTTGATGGCTCATACATACAGTCATCTCTATGATATCCCAACTACAGGCTTAAGGTTTTTTACCGTTTATGGTCCTTATGGTCGTCCAGATATGGCCTACTATAAGTTCACTAAATCCATTCTTAACGGTGAATCTATCGATGTATACAATAATGGAGATATGAAGAGAGATTTTACCTATATTGACGATATTGTTGGTGGTGTCTTGCGCGTAATAAATGCAACTCCGAAGAGCAAGTCAAACATTTACTCCTCGGTATCACCCAGTTACGAGTTGTTCAATATTGGTAATAATCATCCGGTTACCCTGAGAGATTTTATTAGTGCAATCGAGACTTCATGTGGTAAAAAAGCGTTGGAGAATAAAATGCCAATGCAGCCAGGTGATGTGTCTGAGACTTATGCCGATATTGATCCATTAATCGATGTTTTTGGTTTTAAGCCATCAACTCCTATTGACGTTGGAATTGATAAATTTGTATCTTGGTATCGAGAAAAGGTACATGTAAGCTATTGATCTTTATGACGGGGCCGAATCTTAATGAGATGTTGCGACCTGTCAAAACCAACTAAAAAAAGGGTTTGTAAATTTTTTTAAGCATTTTAGGAAGACCCGATCAGTCAAACACTTCCTCCAGTAAATTTTTCAAATGAGATAAGCTAACTATGAATGATTTTTTAGAATCTAACGCGATTGCAGTTTTAGGCCTCGGGTATGTTGGGTTGCCGCTTGCTTTAGAGTTTGGAAAGTATTTTGATACCGTCGGGTTTGATATAGACGTTAATCGGACTAACAATCTGAGAAATAATGAGGACTCTAATTTTGAGGTACCAGCTGAAGTTTTTTCCGCATCGTCTAGACTTTCCCTGACCTCAAATCCATCCGATATTGAGAAATGTAATATTTACATAGTCACGGTGCCAACACCGATAGACCGAAACAAACAGCCTGATTTTACCCCTTTGATAAATGCTAGCAAGCTACTCTCGCAATTTCTAAAGAGCGGTGACTATGTGATTTATGAATCAACTGTTTATCCTGGTGCGACTGAGAATATATGTGTGCCTGTTTTAGAGGCTGCTTCCAATTTGAAGTTTAATGTTGACTTTTTTGTTGGATACTCACCAGAGCGAATAAATCCAGGTGATAAGGTTCGTGGTCTTGTAGACATAAAAAAGATAACCAGTGGGTCAAACGATGAAGTAGCAAATTTTGTAGACAAACTTTACTTAACGATCATTAAAGCAGGGACGCATAAAGCAGAATCGATTAAGGTAGCTGAGGCTGCAAAAGTGGTTGAGAACGTTCAGCGAGATGTCAACATTGCGCTTGCTAATGAGGTTTATGAAATGTTCGAGAAAATGGATATCAGAACCGATCAGGTGTTGAAAGCCGCAGCCACTAAATGGAACTTTATGGACTTTAGACCAGGATTGGTAGGAGGCCACTGCATAGGTGTTGATCCGTATTACCTGATCCATCAGTCGTTATCGGTAGGATATAGTCCCAAAATTATTTCATCAGCCAGAGAGCTTAATGAAAGTATGGCCTCTAGTGTTGTACAAAAATTTATGGCTGAATTAGTAGTGAGAAAGACTGATTTTTCAGCGTTAGTCGTCGGTGTTTTCGGGTTTTCATTTAAGGAGGAGTGTTCTGATTTTAGAAATTCAAAAGTAATTGATGTCTTGAGATTACTTGATAGCTTGGGCATAGCTTATCGGGTTTATGATAACCATGTCGATGTTGATAGTGTTAGGAATGAAACTAGTATTGAGATAAATAAGGATGTGGATGATAACTTTGACGTGGGACTTCTTTTGGTGCCGCACCAAAAGTTGACTCTATTTTGTCAACACACAGAGAAGTATATATTCGATTTTAAAAATATACTCGGCTAAACTTTTAAATTTAATTTTTTTAGTTTAAACAGGACATATTATGAAAGCTGTTATTTTAGCGGGTGGTTTGGGTACTCGCATAGCTGAGCACACAGGTCTAAAGCCAAAACCGATGATTGAAATCGGTGGGATGCCTATTCTATGGCACATTATGAAAATGTACTCTTATCATGGCATCAACGAATTTGTAATTTGTTGCGGTTATAAGGGTTATATCATAAAAGAGTATTTTTCAAATTACTTTCTTCATAAGTCTGATGTCACCTTTCACATGACTGAAAATAAGATTGAAATACATGATGACAGAGTTGAACCATGGAAGGTGACTTTAGTTGATACTGGAGAGGCTGCGATGACTGGTGGGCGGCTGTTAAAAGTATCTGATTATGTGAAGGATGAGGAATTATTTTGTTTTACATACGGAGATGGTGTTTCAGATATAAATATTACGGACTCACTTGAGTTTCATCTAGAGCATGGGAAATTAGCTACAGTGGTAGCAGTATCACCCCCAGGGCGGTTTGGCAGTCTTGACATGGCGGGCTCTAAAGTTAAAGGGTTTGTAGAAAAACCAAGTGGTGACGGAGGTAAGATAAATGGTGGGTTCTTCATCTTATCACCCAAGGTCCTCGCCGAGTTGTCGGGAGATCAATGTGTTTGGGAGCAAGGACCATTAGAGAGTTTAGCGGCTAAAGGACAATTGATGGCCTATGAACACAGTGGTTTTTGGCAGCCAATGGACACTGTGCGTGACC
>CAJQKX010000479.1 GCA_905479025.1 uncultured Paraglaciecola sp. | reverse complement strand
TTGAGAAAATGGGCCAACACTGCAGTGATACCGCCGAATTGTTTTTTGAAAACATGCGTATACCAAGTGACGCTTTATTAGGCGAAGAGGGCAAGGGATTCGTTTATTTGATGCAAGAACTGCCTCGCGAGCGACTAGGCTGCGCGGTACAGGCGATTGGGCACGCACAAGGTGCCATGGATTTAACCTGTGAGTATGTCAAGCAGCGTAAGGCATTTGGTCAGACTGTGTCACAGTTTCAAAATACCCGCTTCAAGTTAGCACAAAGTCAAACTGAACTTGAATTATGTCGCGCACTGCTAGAAAAACATATGCTTAAATACAAGCGTGATGAAATGACGGTCACTGATGCTGCCATGCTAAAACTAGCCGCCACAGAAATGCAGCTCACCATGGTGAATGAGTGTTTACAATTATTTGGTGGTTATGGTTATACCGATGAATATCCCATCTCTCGTTTTTATCGTGATGCGCGTATTCAAACTATCTATGCCGGTTCATCCGAAATCATGAAAGAAGTCATTGCCCGTGATATTTTAGGACGATGAATAGTCAAAACAATACAACAATAAAAATTTATTAATTGGAAATATTAAGACTATTTCTGTTGATCTTGAACATCGTATTCTTGTTGCACTCATAGCATCATCTTTGTTTATTGCTGGCAGACTTGTACTTGTTATAGAAAGCTATAAAGCAGGGAATATCGACCTTCCCTTCCCTGTAATTATTCAACCAACGGATCAGGGTTTGAAGCCTGCTTAGTTTAGCTCCAAACACAATTAGTAGACTGGGAAAAAATTATATTAGGCGTGCCTCTTTAGGAGGCAACCTCACTATTTATTAACAATATTTTTAATCGTTAAAGTGAAAAGCGCTCACGCAAAAAATGTGCAATACCATCACTATGATTATTTCCGATTACAGCGCTCGCAGACTTTTTAACTTCAGCTTGCGCATTGTCTGGAGCATAACTTTCATCAGCAAGGGCAAACATACTTAAATCGTTATCACCATCGCCAAAACATATAACGTTGCTAGCTCCCAACTGCTTTGTTAGGTTGGTAACTGCCGTGCCTTTATTAGCGCTTCGGTGATGAACATCTAACCACCAAAAGTTATCACCTTCATGTGCTGGACCTGAGTAAGCAATTAGATTTTCATGTAAATTGAGCTCTAACCATATCTTTTTAATAGTGTCGGCAAAACCAATCATACTGATATTAGTAACCTGACTATTAACAGGAAACGCTTCTAAAGGTAAAAGTGTGGCTTTGGAACTAGAAAAGTATTTATACACAAGTTCTTTTTCTACATCGTGACGTGTTTCAGTATGGAAAATAAAATGATTATGATTATCGATGACGTTAACAAAAGGAGTAATACCCTGTACTAATGCAGCATCGACAACAGTTGAAATCTCCGCGTTATCAAGTAGATTTTCCAAAGTAATTTGTTGAATTTTAGGATCCCATATTGTCACCCCATTATTGTATATCTGCGGCAATTCAAACTCATGTCCGTCCAAAATACGCTGAGCTGACAACATAGTGCGCCCTGTTGCTATCGTATAAGCAATATTTTTTTCGCTTAACAAAACAAGGGTTTCTTTGGTAAAAAGTGAGATTTCAGATGCATCGTTTAACAGAGTGCCATCTAAGTCAAAAAAAATAAGATCCATAAACGTATACAACCCAATTACAAGCTAAAAATTAGCCCTACATTTAACATAATGATTAAGTACGTGTTGCAAGATAAATTAGTTTATATCTCTTATGATCAATTCTGAGATCTTAAGAAACACTCAAAATTGAAATTTATTCACGTTACTAGCGAAGCACAATTGTTATTTTAATTATCAATTGAAAACTATTACATCTCACTTCTTTTCATACTGATAAGTCAGATGCGATGACGTAAACTCTTTGATATGCATAACAAGTTGCAGCTTTTATAATAAACCTATTCCATCAAAGGAGTCATTCGTAGTGAATTGAAACATTGTTCCAATTAAGTTTATGTTTTCTATTTAAATTAAGTTCCTGATGGAGCGCTATCTTTAGTTTTCACCCCACCACCTTCAGCTGGTTTGGTTAAGGAAGCGAAGACGCTTACCGCAAAAATAGCTATCGTGACCAGCCCTAAAGCTATTTGCAGACTAAGAACTTCTGCAATAAATCCTATTAAAGGTGGTCCCACTAAGAAGCCAAAATAACCAGCTGTTGCAACAGTGGCAATACCTGTACTGGGGGCAACATTTGGAACACGCCCAGCCGCACTAAAGATTACAGGAATGAGATTTGAAAGACCTAGCCCTAAAAAGCCAAACCCAACAATAGCTGCAGCAGGATGATTTATGAGTAAAGCAGCGCCCAATCCAAAAGTGGCAATAATAGAAGTTATTCGCGTAATACTCACAGGACCAATATTGGCGACAAACTTATCTCCCGTTAGCCTCCCAATTGCCATCATAAGTGAAAAAGCGGCATAACCGGCAGCCGCTAATCCTGGGCCTGTTGATAAAACATTTTTAAGGTAAACTGCACTCCAATCAGCAATCGCACCCTCAGCCATAAGAACCAAAAAGGCAAGCACACCGAGTCCTAAAGTAGGGCCTCGAGGAAGAACAAGTTTTGGTTTTTCTGTTGATACATCAGCTTCTTTAGGTAGGAAATGCCTAACAGTAGTGACGGTAGCTATAAGCATCAGACCACAAATTAAGGATACATGAAACATTGAACTCAAACCATTAGCTAAAGCAAGTCCACCTATACCTGCACCAACCAAACCACCTAAGCTAAAAAATCCATGAAAAGAGGACATCACTGGTTTGTTAAACCGTTTTTCAACAGTCACAGCTTGGGCGTTCATGGCAACATCCATTGCTCCTGTACATGCACCAAAAATAAATAACGCTACCATCAGAGTTATAAGACTGGGGGCGAGGATCGGTAATGGTAAGGCAAAGCAATAAGTATAAGCTGTCAATGTGGTTACTCTGCTACTGCCAAAACGTCCGCTCCATAGACCACTTAAGGGCATGAACACGACAGCCCCTAAAGCCATGCTTAATAGTGCAAGGCCTAGTATTCCCTCTCCGACATTCAGCTTTTCTTGAACTAATGGAATATGGGGAACCCAGCTTCCTAGAATTAATCCGTTAACAAAAAAAATACTTAAAACGGCTCTACGTGCCCTTACAAGGCGGCTATTCATAATATTACCTCAATTACCTTTATGCCAAAAACGTCAATCTGTTAAGACTGAGTGATTTAGTCATAAAGTGAAAACGCATGTACTCAATTTCAGCAGGTTACTGGCTGGAACACACTCAAAACCGAAGGTCAGAAAAATTAACAACAAGCGACGTTCTAAAGATATTATCCATTCACCTAAATGTTAGCCTGAGGCTCAATCTGAAAAAAACATTGCCTAACAAACGCTTTAACGGCTTCATATCTCACAAATTAACATTTAATAATTCCACTTCTCAAACACACCTATTAATAGGTGTGTTTAACACTAAGCACCTTCCCATTTTTTGTTATTTCAAAATAAATGACTTGGTCATTTAAGCTATTAGTCGCACTTATGATAAGGGTTGTCTCTAATACCTCTAACACATTAAAATTTGAATCATTCAGTGATTTCCAGCTTGTTTCAAGCTTGCCAACACCATAACCAAGATCTTTAAAAGTTAATTTTTTTAATGACTTACTAGCAATATTAATAGCGTTATCGCTACTAATTTCATTATGTCCTTGATGAGCATGAACTGTGGTTTGTTTTAACAATGTGATGAGTAGTATTGTATAAATTAGTATTTTCATTTTATTGACCTTTACATTGTTACTGTTTTAGTCCGATCACGGTGTATTGCCCTTCAACCATTAATTGAATAGCAACAGGTTTGTCACTGGTATTTTTCCAATACCAACCATGTGAGCCAGTAAATGGAGAAGTGAAGCTACCTTTCATCTCACTCAAGGTGGCTATAGCGTAACTCTCAAAATAACCAGTTGTGTCACCTTCAGGCTCGCCATGTAAGTCAAAATAGAGGGGTTCACCATCAGTTAACCATTCATAATTCATTTTTTTATGTTGTTGCATATGAAATTTATATTCAATGCCTTTGCCCACTGGTACAACAACCTCAATAACATCTTGTGCCAGTTCAGAAAAGTTCGCAGTTACCGTTATTGCAGTTTCAGCCCCTTTACTCTTGTTATGTGCCAATACTGTTAAACCCAGCTTGTGACCTATGTGTGTTGGATCAATATTAAATTCCGCAGGTAGTATAAAACAAACCAACACAATCACAGCCATTACCGTCGCCACTATGGTTGATTTTACGAGTGTTTTTGTGCTGACTACATATTGTTTCATATTATAATTCTCGTTAATTCTATAATAAACAGGTTGTTACATTAAGTAATATCCCGTCATTTGAAGACCCATAAGCATTAATCCTGCACTCATTAACATAGTGTTAGTGATAGAGGAAAAACGTTGAAATGAAGATAGATTTCGCCAAAAGTTAATCGCGATAACAATAAAAATCAATGCCATAAATTGGCCAAGCTCAACACCGATGTTAAAAGCAATCAAATTGGTTACTAGGCCTTGTGATGCAAGCCCAAACTCTTGAATCTTGGTAGCTAGACCAAAACCGTGGAACAAACCAAATATTAAAACAGCGACCTTTGTACTGGGTTGTTTACCAAAGACTCGGTTAAATCCATCTAAATTATCAAAGCCCTTATACACCACAGAAAATCCGATAATCGCATCTATGAGATAAGGATTTATATGGATATCGCCTAACACCCCCCAAAATAAGGTAATACTGTGGCCAATTGTAAACATATAACAATACGTCTCGGCTTCGATACAAGAAAAAAATTAC
>CAJQKX010000478.1 GCA_905479025.1 uncultured Paraglaciecola sp. | reverse complement strand
GCCCTATGAGTAGGACTATTCTCGGGCTCAGCAACCTGTGTTTTTGTCTCCCAGGAAATTCCCGGAACACCAACACCAAGCATCTTGATTTTCTTTTGCTCAGCCAGCCAATAGGCGGTATCGCCCTCGATCCAGGGTTGGTCATCTCCCGAATGACTGCTGCGCATCAATACAATATCGCCCTCGCGAATGTTCGACAGGTGCTCTGGAAGAATAGGTTTTCCCTTGAGATGGTCAAGGTCGCAAATTACAGCTTCACCGTAATAGGTAGGCAATGGCATATCCCATATTCCCAACATACCCAGTGGGAGGTCTTTCCAATTATCATTGTGACCCACACCTAATTGGATATGAGTCCCCATATGGCCGCTCACCGGACCGATCGGCCACTCAGGAATCGTGGCCCGGTTTGATCCAACCAAATGCTCGATTGTGTTATCTCTTTCATTAACCGTCTCTTCGACGATCCACGGCATGTCGTAAACATCCTTTGTCCCCTCTTCGACGGAGCCGTCAAGCCGCGTGACTCGCGACACAAGCTCGGCGGTCAAATCTATAATCTTTCGGTTCTTGAAACTGATCATCAGCTGGCCTCCGGCGCTTCGAATGCGACCGCTCGAATAAAACTGGCCTCAAATTTTTTGAAGTTGAGCGGAAGACCAAAGTAGATCACTCGCTGTGAGCGGATCCGCTCAATGTTGACCAGAGGGTGTGCGATGGGAATATTGGCGCCGAGAAACATCCGTCGCAGCGGTGAATTATGTGGGGAGGGAACCTTTAAGTCATATTGCCACTCGATACCCAGTGCACCTAAACCGAGCATTTTGATCTGCCGGTCATTGATTAGCCATTCTGCGGTGCGCTGCGACAGCCATGGACTTTCCAAACCTTTGAATGGGCTGGTCATCAGTACAATATCGCCTTTTTGAATGCTGTCCAGATGGTCCGGCAGAATCTCTTGCCCGCGCAGGTCACCGGATTTGCTCTTCATATTCCAGCCCTCGCCACGGGGATACTCATTGGGATCAGTAATTTCCCGCGGGGCCAAATCGGCTAAATTACAAACCGCAGCCTCACCGATAAAGGTTTCAAGAGGCATTTCCCAAAGCCCCTGCATATCGGCGGGCATGCCAGCCCAATGACTGATATGACCCTTACCTCCCTGAACATGTGAACCATGGTGTGATGTCATACGCTGTTGATGCCAGACTTCGTCACCCGGTGGCGCCCAGTACAATGTAAAGAGAGAATTATCACCGGGAAACACGCCTTCTTTCATCACCCAGGGTTTTCCGTAGGGGTCCCTGTTACCTTCCTCGATAGAGCCGTCAGCTCTATGAATTCGAGCTTTGACACGGGGACTCAAGTCAATTTCTCGATATCCTTCAAGTGAAAACATTTTTTTGCCTCATAGTTTTCTTAAGACTATATCTAAACCCCAATGAGTCCAAATTTGCTGATCACAACTTCACCCATTTGTGTGCCTATTTAAAGCCTCTTTAAATAGGAAATGACATCCCCCATTGTCCCTAAACAATTAAACCCCCGAACCGTAAAATCTGTCCAAGGCTCGCGCTCGCCAATACCGTAGCCATAAGAGGAGCCATCGGCTAACCATTGGTGGAATTCTTGAAAGGGCTCAAGTGCGATGGTCTTTTCCGGCACTTCCAGCCACTATGCTGGGTCATAGGTAACCTAGCGTGGGTAATACAAACCATCTTCAAACAGGCCGTAACAAGCATGCCACTTACAACATCGAGGTAGCACGACACTGCCTCATTGATGCACGTCTCATTGCCTATTTTCCGAGAGAGCTGCACATACGTTTAGCCAAACAGGATTAGTAGACAAACACTGTCGCCATCCAGCGTGGCGAAACTTTCACTGGAAGCATTCGGAAGAAGAATAGGTATCTGTTTGTCGATTTTATCGTGCTGAAGGAACATCTTTGTACCGGCTATATCATAGCATCCAGCGAGCTGAGGGCTTTTTAGGGGAATCTACTCGACTAGCCAGTGTGGAAATCTCGAGGGATCAGACAACTCATCATCGTGATTGTCCAGAATAGAAATATCAATATTCATCGAACTCAAGAGTTCTGCAGTTTCGTTTGCCTGTGGTCTCGATAAGAGAGCATCACCGAGATATATAGAGTGGTCCGCGTATTACTCTGAATCGATCACGGCGCGCAATGCCGTGGCGTTGTCATGGGTATCACTGATTATAAGAATTTTAACGTTAACTCCTCATTGTGCCGCGCTCAGCGTTTTCCTTATGCCGTCTCACTGTACAATTATTTGGCAAAACTGTGAGGTCAGCCGTGGCAACTATCGATGCAGATCTGACTGACCAACTTAATGGTTTCCTGAACTGACTACTCAATGAACTGGAAGGCAGGTCAAAATTTTTTAAAAGAACATTTGAACCGCATCTCAGCTTTAAGTCAGGTTAAATTAACTCAGGTACAACTCCAAACAGGGTAAGCTGAAATTGACCCATTAACAGCATTTTCTGTTTTAGAAAAAAGTGCTCGATGTCCATTTCGGACTGTTTCTAACGCTAAACATCCGCCTTTATTTTCCCTAAATAGGTGTAACTATCAACTGGGACTGAATTATTTTCCGGGCTAAGTAACTATTTAAACGGCCATCCTAACCAGCATCTGATTTGGGTGAATTTGTCTGTAGCGATAAATTTGTTTTTACCCTCACCAGAAACATTACGTTATCCTATAAAGTCGCCAATCGCTGCAGTCTTGCTTGCAGGGAAATGTTGCCTGACAGTGGCGCTTTTCGCAAATACACAACTAAAAATAGATGTAGGAAACAATGAAAATGAATGGAGCTGAAGCGCTGATCCAGACCCTGTATAACAACGGTGTCGACGTTTGTTTTGCCAATCCTGGTACGTCAGAGATGCAACTCGTTGCAGCAATCGGTGAGCAAGAGGGCATGCGCGCTATTCTTGGATTATTTGAGGGTGTGGTGACCGGCGCTGCAGATGGGTACGGGCGTATGGCCGACAAACCAGCGGCGACGCTGCTTCACTTGGGTCCCGGTCTAGCAAATGGTCTGGCCAACCTACACAATGCTAAGCGTGCCCGGACACCGATTATCAATATTGTTGGTGATCATGCAGCTGATCATTTGAAGTATGACGCTCCGTTGACCTCTAATATAGTCGGGGTTGCTACACCCATGTCTGACTGGGTGAGG
>CAJQKX010000477.1 GCA_905479025.1 uncultured Paraglaciecola sp. | reverse complement strand
CCCGCGTCTATGCCTGCAATATTAAAATCAGTATCTATACCTTTGAAGTGAACTTGGACATTTTGTGGAACAAATATTTTAAGCTCATTGCCATCGCTTGAATGTGCATTGCCACGATAAAAAGTTTCGCTAATCTTTATTTTGATTAAGGTTTTCTCTCCTTTACTCTTGAACATTAATGTTTGGGTGTCGCTATCTAATTCACCCAATACTAATATTTCATTTTTATCCCAACCCTTCACTTCAACGGAGCCGCGATCGATGTCAATGAATAAATGGCCCGTAGACGGCACCTTAATGGTCTGATTTATTTGTTCATTTGCTTGAACATTAGGCAGTGTCGGCAGAATTATCATGAAAAAAAGGCTATATAAATATATTCTCAACAAGATTAGTCTCAGTTTGTATCTGTTAAATGACAAGAGTAGTTGGGTTTCAAACTATTACCAATCGTCATCGGTATACAAGAGTGATATATGAGCCTTTAGACTTCCCATTTCTTCATGGATCCATGCCCTTAATAGAGCATTGAGCGTTTAGATTCTTTATGCGGACGGGGTCTTATTTAAAGGATAATTCCTTTACCCGCAAAATTTTCACATTCAAGAATGCAAATAAAAGCGCCATAACAGGGTTGATGAGGTTGAATAAGCAATAGGGTAAATAACCTACAGTGACTACTGCCAGAGTACCCGCCATATAGACCCCGCAGGCATTCCAAGGAATTAAAGGTGAGGTGAGGGTGCCTGCATCCTCTAAGGTACGAGACAGATTCACATTGGCTAGATTGTGTTTGGCAAATTCAGATTTCCACATTTGGCCGGGCAGTACTAATGACATATATTGGTCGCCCGTGACTATATTTACACCTAAACATGTGGCCATAGTGGAGGCGATAAGTGAGCCAGTTGAGCGAACAAACTTCACGAGTACACCCATCAACGCATCAATATAGCCAATTCTTTCGAGCACGCCTGTCATCATCATGGATGCAATCACCAACCACGCCATATTCACCATAGAGGCCATGCCACCACGGGACAATAAGCTATTCACACTTTCATTCTCAGTATTGATGCTAAAACCGTCGAACAGTACCGTCCATAATGATTTGAACAACAAAGGCGCACTGGACCCACCTGCAAAATTAAGCAAAACGTCATATTGAAAGATAAGGGTAAACATACAAGCTAATAGTGATACACCTATTATGGCTAAAAAGGCAGGGGTTTTTTTAACCGCTAGCCACAGCAATAAAACCACAGGTATTAGGTTAATAGGAGAAATATCGAAATGTTGGTCGAGAGTTTGGATAAAAGCGTCAATACTAGTTTGGCTACCTTGTGTAACCGCAGTATTTAAACCGATAGCGAAGAAGGCGAATACTGCAATCACAAAGCTTGGCACAGACACCCAAGCCATATGTCGAATATGTTCAAACAAATCACTGCCAGCAATAGAAGGGGCTAAATTGGTTGTTTCAGATAAGGGTGACATTTTGTCGCCAAAATAGGCGCCAGAAATAATCGCGCCTGCGGTAATTTCAGGTGATAGGGCAAAACCATAAGATACGCCCATCAGCGCTACGCCAATAGTGGCCGCTGTCGTCCATGAACTGCCAATACAGATAGCGACTAACGCACAAATTAAACAGGTCAGTGGATAAAAATAGGTGGGCGATAATATGTTCAACCCATAATACAACAGACTGGGCACCGCGCCTGATAACATAAAACTGCCAATTAATGCGCCGATAGACAGGAATATTAAAATAGGACCGGTTGTTTTTGTGGATGACCGAACGATGCTTTTTTCAATTTCGTGCCAACTGATCCCGTTTTTTAACCCAATTAACGCAGTAAAAAAAGCGATAACCATCATCGCAACCTGAGTGGCACCAGACAGTGAATCACTGCCAAACATCCATATTACTGCGCCCATTAGAGTCAGTAATATGACACTAACGAGTACCGAGTCGAAGCGGCTTAATGGTTTATCAATTATGCTGTGTTGGTCGGACTCGATACGTTAATCCTCACATTTATTTAGTTATCTCGGATAATCTCTCTGGCTGCATTGTGCCCAGGAGCCCCGGTGACTCCACCACCGGGATGCGTGCCAGCACCACACATGTACAAACCTTTGATGGGCGAACGATAGTTGCCATGCCCTAACAGGGGCCTAGTGCTAAACATCTGATCCAAGCTCATATTGCCATGCATAATGTCACCTTTAGTAAGCCCGAATATACGTTCAAGATCAAGGGGGCTCAAAAGTTGGCGACCCAACACAGATTGTATAAACCCCGGGGCAACTTTTTCGACTTGTTCAATAATTAAATCTGCTGCTGTTTCACGATGCTCATCCCAATCGATATCTGGATCGAACTGTTGGCAAAACAAGCTCGCCACATGTTGGCCTTCTGGGGCAAGAGTATCGTCAAGTGTTGAAGGGATCAGCATTTCTACGATGGGCGCCTTAGACCAGCCGTGTTGTTTTGAGTCACGGTAGGCTTGGTCGATATAATCACATGTGGCACCAACAATAATTCCACCTGTGAGGTGGTCTGCAGTGGCTCGCTCTTGCTGCGCTAAACAAGTAAACTTAGGTAGCTCACTTAACGCCACGTTCATACGAAAGGTGCCGGAGCCGTTCTTATAATGTTTCATGCGCCGTGCAAAGTCTTCTGGTAGCTCTTTTGCATCCACTAATTGGTTATACAATAGGCTTGGGTTGAGATTTGAAACAATCACTTTTGCTTCTAGTGTCTGGCCATTCTCTAGCAGTACACCGTATGCTTGACCATCACGAACCAACACTTTCTTGACTGCAGCATCGGTGTGTATTTCAACCCCTTTAGCCACTGCTGATTTGGCCATCGCCTGAGTAATGGCACCCATGCCACCAATAGCGTGGCCCCACACCCCTTTTTCACCGTTAACTTCACCAAATGCATGGTGCATCAACACGTAAGCAGAGCCTGGGGTTTGTGTATCGGCGTAATTGCCAACAATGCCATCAAAAGCAAAGGCACCTTTGACATATTCGTTTTCAAAATATAATTCTAAAAAGTCTGAGACACTTTTAGTGAAAATATCTAATACTATGCGTTCATCTTCGATGGGAAGTTTGCGTAAGCGATTACCAAATTTTGCGGCTTTAAAAATATCTCTGATCCCGCCACCCACATTGGGCGGTGTTTCCAGCAAAAAGTCTCGAATAAGATCAGCCACCATACCCGTGTCTCTAAAGTAACGGTCGAGTGCATCAGCATCGGTTTTTGAGAAACGTGCTATCTCGGCCTTTAAATTATCCGAGCCCACCACAAAGGCTAAAAAATCATCGTTATCATGTGGCCAAAAATTATTCACTTTTCTCTGCACAATCTTCAAACCATTTTGGTGTAGCTGTAAATCATCAATGACCTTTGG
>CAJQKX010000476.1 GCA_905479025.1 uncultured Paraglaciecola sp. | reverse complement strand
TTTCACCACGCCAAATGGACGAAAATATGTCCTAAGAAATATAAATATGAATTTTCCGGAGAAAGTGAATATTGGCGTGCTCGGATTGAATGGTTCAGGTAAGTCTACTTTACTAAGAATGATTGGGGGGATTGATTTTCCAAGTAGTGGTTCAATTAATATTGACGGAAAAATATCTTGGCCTTTGGGTTTGGCTGGAGGCTTGCAGGGGGGGTTAACCGGTGAGCAAAATGCCAAATTTGTGTGCAGGATTTACGGAGATGACTCAAGTGTTGTTAGCGATAAGCTTAAATATATACAGTCTCTATCAGAGTTGAATGATTACTTTTCTATGCCCGTAAAAACATATTCCTCAGGCATGAAATCAAGATTGAAGTTCGCGATTAGTATGGCGTTTGATTTTGATACGTATTTGTTTGATGAGATTAATGCTGTTGGCGATGCTCGATTTCGAGCCAAGAGCCGAGCTATTTTAAATGAGAAGCGTAACGTGGCAAAC
This sequence comes from uncultured Paraglaciecola sp., assembly GCA_905479025.1. The sequence continues at coordinate 2,142 of CAJQKX010000476.1, read as the reverse complement.
TATATTATGGTTTCGCATAATGCGAATGATTTGATCAGGGACTGTGATGTTGTTGCAGTATTAAATCATGGACATATAGAAGTCTTTGAAAATGTCAGGCGTGGGATTCGTATATACAGAAAATCAATTGCGTTGCAACCATCATGAAATATTTCAATAGACCTAAAAATATTAAACTTTGGCTGGCACAGCTTCAATCAGAAAATATATTGCGTTTTACTGTCTCCATACCAATATTGTTAATAGCCGCCTATCTTTGGCTGCTGTTGCCCGATAGGTACGAGAGTAGCTCCACTGTTCTCATTAAAGAGTCCGGTGTTGCTCAGATTGGAGATGGTTTGATGGAGGCGCTAATTCTCGGAGGGCAGGGGGCATCTCAAGATGAGCAGTTGCTTCAAGCATATATTGCTTCAATAGACTTCTTTTTGTCTCTAGAGCAAGAGCTAAATCTCTCGGAGCACTATAGCTCTCATTCACGAGATTTTATTTTTGGTGTTAATAATGAAAGCCCCGTTGAAGTGTTGATGGATTTTTATAAGAAAATGGTCTCAATAGAGAGAGATGTGAACACCGGTTTATTGGTGCTTAAGGTCCATGCTTACACGCCGGAATTCACCAAAACATTGGCAGATCTTATACTAGTTAAGAGTGAGGGATTTATTAATGAAGTTGGGCATGATATGGCGATACGAGAGATGGCGTTCGCTCAACTAGAAATTGACCGTAGTCAGAGTCTTGTAAAGCAGGCTCAATCAAAGTTGCTCGAATATCAAAACGTTAATATGTTAATGAGTCCAGACTCTGAAGGTGCTTCACTGATCAGTATTGTCTACGAATTGGAAGCTGATTTGTCGAAGGCCAAGGCTGAGCTAATTCAAAGCGGATCATATTTAAATGATGAGGCTCCTCAAGTCACATCACTAAGATCGAAAATTGAGTCCCTTAAGCGCGAAATTATTGCTCAAAAGCAACGAATTACAGGAATAATTGGTGAGCAGTCTAACGATAATTTGATTGAGCTTGGGAGTAAGTATCAGAACTTGATTATGGATTTGGATCTGGCAAAAGCGCTTTATAGTAGCGCCCTAAATGCTTATGAAATGGCGCGGATACAGGCGGGAAAGCAGCTTAAGTATCTTGTTGTGGCAAGTAAGCCGCAATTGCCAGAGAAAAGTGTTTTTCCTAAGAGACTATATTGGCTCTTGAGTTGGTTGGTAATATTTGTTGTCGTTTTCGCGATATCAAAATTGATTGTGTTCTCTATTCGAGAACATATGGATTAAGAGATTATGTACTAATTATCTGAACTTAAATATTTTTGAGGAAATAAAGTTGGCGCAGCCTGTATTGTTTAGAATACCAAATCGGAAAGTGATTTTTATTGCCACACCTAAAGCCGGAAATTCGTCAATACTGCATGCTATGGCGGAAAATCTACCCGACGACTCTGGCTATGATGGGAAAACCGTTCAATCAAAATATCGACGATATGCTATTACCAGGGCTGATGCTTTTTCATTGAGAAAAGACCATTTGATATTTTCGCTGGTTAGAAACCCTTGGGACCGCGTGGTATCTCATTATGCGGATAAAGTATGTGGAGGAAAAAACTTACATGAGCGGCTTAAATTCGTAGAGGGCTTTTATCATAAGATGCCTTTTGATGAGTATCTGGCTGTTTTAGCCTTGAGGTTTTCGGAAATTAAAGATGTACATGTACGGCAGCAGGCGGATAACTTTTTCTATAGAGGAGCTTATCTACCGCATTACGTTTTAAGATATGAAAGCTTCGCTAAAGATTTCTTAATATTAAAGAAGTTGTTGCAAGCGGAGGGGGTTACGCTTTCCGATTTAGAACAAAAGAATAAAAGTCGACGAAAGCCTTATTTGGAAATGTATAAGAGCAAAGAACATATACAATTAGTCCGAAAAATATATGCTAAAGACATACGTTTCTTTGGTTATGGGTTCAAATGAAAATTATAGTTGTTCTAGTCATTGTCGATTGGAGCACATCTTTTTCTGAAATATCTGGGGTGGTATGTGAATAGGATCGATGTGGAAAAGAAAATTAAGGCGATTGCTGATGATGCTATCGAGGTTCAACGGCTAATACAGCGGAGCGCTGCGGGTATCGCTTTT
>CAJQKX010000475.1 GCA_905479025.1 uncultured Paraglaciecola sp. | reverse complement strand
CCTTGATGCCTTGTTATATTCCCAGCCATAAGAATCCAGACGCTGCGTCAAGCGAAGACAGACTTAAAATGGTAGAACTAGTTTGTGCTGATCATGTTTTATTTTACCCTGACTCCAGAGATATTGATCGGGGAAAACCCACGTTTAGTGTCGACTCATTAACAGAAATACGTACAGCAAAACCCAATACACCCCTGTGTTTTTTCATCGGCACCGACTCCTTGAAGAATCTAATGACATGGCACAAATGGCCTACCCTCTTCGAACTTTGTCATTTTGTGGTGTGCGAAAGAAAAGCAGAGTCAGTAAAAACACTAAAAAACCATGCTGATAATTCGTTAAAACAGTATGTGCCACAACTGCAAGCACTGCTAAAAACAAGGCAGACTTTTAATCCAATGGATCTGCATAATAGTCTCGCTGGACGTATATATGTGGCCAATACTCAAACATTAACAGTGTCATCCAGCAAAATTAGACAACTACTGACTAACAATCAATCAGTTGCTAATTTTTTACCGCCAAAGATATTAGATTATATTCAACAGCATAATCTCTATCAGACAAGTGCTGATTTCTGTTAAACTAAGTAAAATTAAATTGTATGAAATTCAACCGTAAGGAAAGTCTTTGGACCACCAACAGTTAAAAGCCTTTATAATAGAAAAAGTCGAAGACTTAAAAGGTCGTGACATTATTGATTTAGATGTTGCAGAAAAATCTTCCATTACCGAAACCATGTTAATCTGCTCAGGTAATTCTAAACGTCATGTTATTTCAATTGCCGAAAACGTGGTTGTTGAAGCTAAACAAGCTGGCACAGCCCCTTTAAGTATTGAAGGGCGCGAAACCGGTGATTGGGTTTTAGTCGACCTAGGTGACGTGGTCTTGCACGTGATGCAAGACGAAGCCCGAGATTTCTATCAGTTAGAAAAACTCTGGGGCTAAATTAACCAGTGCGGATACAAATGATTGCAGTGGGTATGAAAATGCCCGCTTGGGTTGAGCAAGGCTTTTCGGAATACAGCAGACGATTCCCAGCGGATATGCCTTTGCAGCTCAGCGAAATAGTTGCCGGTAAACGTGGCAAAAATGCTGATATCAAACGTATCTTGCAAAGAGAAGGAGAATTGACCTTAGCAGCTATTCCCAAAGGTAATAGAGTCGTCACCTTAGAAGTAACAGGTTCACCTTGGGACACTCACAAATTGGCTAAAACTATGGAAGGTTGGAAAATGGATGGCCGAGATGTCAGTTTATTGATAGGTGGGCCAGAAGGTTTAGCCCCTGAATGTATAAATATTTCGGAACAAAAGTGGTCATTGTCGAGTCTAACTCTACCACACCCCTTAGTGCGTATAATTGTAGCTGAGAGCTTGTACCGAGCTTGGTCAATTAATAATAACCATCCTTATCATAGAGAGTAAATTTGCCTTCACCGCGTATCCTTATTAAAGACCATTCAGCGGAAACCAACCTTTTTGCTAGGCGCACTTTTATTGGGTTATTTGTGGTTTTTGTAATGATGGGCATGGTGCTATCTAATTTATATTATTTACAGATAAGTCGATTCGAAGATTACCAAACACGTGCAGATGGCAACCGAATAAAATTATTACCCGTAGCACCCAACCGTGGATTGATTTATGACCGCAATGGTATATTACTAGCTGAAAACCGTCCGGTATTTAGTCTTCAATTGATCCCAGAAGACATTGAAAATCTTGAATTAACTATCAATAACTTAGGCATGTTATTAGATATTGACAAAGAAGATGTCATTGACTTTTATCGAGACTTAAAAGGTACTCGGCGCTTCAAACCTGTTATGCTGATCAACCGTTTAAAACCCAAAGAGGTCGCACTTTTTTCTGTACAACAACATAAGTATCCTGGCGTATCTGTCGAAGCTAGGCTCGCTCGACATTATCCTTATGGTAGTGCCCTCACCCATGTAATAGGTTATGTGGCTAAGATTAACAAGAAGGACCTACAAAAACTCAACGAGGCTGGGTATGAAGCAAACTATGCGGCAAGCTATGATATTGGTAAAAGAGGTATCGAAAAATACCACGAAGAAATGCTCCACGGTAAAGTCGGATTTCAAGAAGTAGAGGTTAATAATCAGGGCCGAATTATCCGTATTTTGGACTTTAATCCGCCTGTTCCCGGTAAAGATATCGTATTAAATATTGATATAAATTTACAACTTGAAGCAAAAAAGGCTTTTGCTGGTAAGAAAGGTTCGCTAGTCGCCATCGATCCTCGAGATGGAGGAGTACTTGCGTTATACAGTAGTCCAAGTTACGACCCCAACCTGTTTGTTCATGGTATTAGCAGTAAAAATTATAAGAAATTACTTACCTCAGACAGGCCTTTGTTTAATCGCGCGACACAGGGGCAATATCCACCAGCATCAACAGTAAAACCTCTTTAGGCATTGGCGGGGCTCGAGGAAAAAGTGATTACGCCTAAAAGCCGGATTTATGATGAGGGTAAATATCAATTAAAAAATGTTGAACGTGTATGGCGAGACCATACACCATGGGGTCATGGATGGGTGGATGTAACTAAAGCAATAGAAGTGTCCTGTGATATTTTCTTTTACGATCTAGCTTATAAATTAGGTATAGACCGTATCAGTGAAAGTATGTACGAATTTGGATTTGGTGATTATACAGGCATCGATCTTCATGAAGAAGCCGATGGTATTATGCCAAGCAGGGGCATTGTAAAAGCATTATTTAACAGCCCTTGGTATATAGGCGACACTATCAACGTAGGTATTGGGCAAAGCTACTGGACAGCAACACCGGTTCAACTTACCCAGTCAATAACAATCTTAGTCAACAAAGGCAGGCGTATTATTCCACAAATTATTCGTGGTAATATCCAAAAAAATGCAGTTATGATGCAGGCCATTAAAGAAAGACGCCCAATCGCTATAAAAGATGAACACAACTGGGATGTAATATTGGATGGCATGTATGGTACGGTGAATCGAAAAGGCTCTGCACATACAGCATTTAAAGGGTCTCATTATATATCCGCAGGTAAAACAGGCACGGCACAATTAGTTTCTATCGCTCAAGACGAAGATTATGATGCATCAAAGCTATCCAAGAAAAACCACGATAACGCTATGTATGTCGGCTATGCTCCCTACGACAAACCACAAATGACGCTCTCTGTTGTATTAGAAAATGCCGGACATGGCGGTGCTCAAGCAGCACCTATCGCCCGTAAAATAATGGATAACTACTTTAAAGATCAAACATTTCCTGAACACAAAGTTATCGAATATTTAGCACAAGAAGCACAGGGAATTGCACTGACACAAACCGAACTTAAACCAGTCAAGGCACAACCCTGATGCTTAGAACTAAACTAAATTCTAGTAATCATTCTTTTTGGAACAGAATTCATTGTGATGGCATATTATTGTTTGGGTTAATTGTGTTAATGGCAGTAGGTTTAGTCACCATTTATTCAGCCGGGGGACAAGACATAGGTCTGATCCAAAGACAATTAACACGTCTTGCACTGGCTTTAGGTGTGATGTTAGTTGTGGCGCAAATCCCCCCCTTGGCTTATCAGAAATTATCTGTTTATTTTTACGTAATTGGTATTGCTATGTTAATCGCCGTTTGGGTCGTAGGTGTTTCCAGTAAAGGGGCTCAACGCTGGTTAGATTTAGGGTTCTTTCGCTTTCAACCCTCTGAAATCATGAAACTAGCTGTACCTATGATGGTGGCTTGGTATATTAGCCGATTTAATTTGCCCCCCAAAACTTGGCATATACTGATTGGGTTTGTCTTAGTGGCTATACCCACATTATTGATCGCTCGCCAGCCGGATTTAGGTACCTCACTTCTGATAGCTAGCTCCGGTGTTTTTGCATTGTTTTTAGCTGGCATGAGTTGGCGCTTTATATCCTTTGTTGCTGTCGCAGCTTCTGCTTTCACTCCTGTTATGTGGATATTTTTGATGCAAGGTTATCAAAAACAAAGAGTACTGACATTTCTTAATCCTGAAAGTGATCCCCTAGGGTCGGGTTATCATATTATCCAATCCAAGATTGCCATTGGATCAGGTGGTGCACAAGGTAAAGGGTGGTTACAAGGTACCCAATCTCAGTTAGAATTTTTACCTGAACGTCACACCGACTTTATCTTTGCGGTCTTCAGTGAAGAATTTGGATTTTGGGGCGTAATAGGACTCTTAGCTATCTACGCCTTTATTGTTATTCGGGGCATGTTGATAGCGGTGAAAGCGCAAGGTGCATTTAGTAAAATTTTAGCAGGTAGCATTACCCTCACCTTCTTTGTGTATGTGTTTGTGAATATTGGCATGGTTTCAGGAATTTTGCCTGTAGTTGGCGTACCTTTACCCTTAATTAGCTATGGTGGTACTTCTATGGTGACACTGCTCGCAGGTTTTGGTATTTTGATGGCGATCAGTACTCAAAAAAGGATCATGTCGCGAGAATAGTAAGATCTATTCCCCCAAAATTTTAATTAAGTAAAATTACTTCGCTTTCAAGGAAAAACCATGAAGTTGTTTAAATCATTTTTAGTGTTAGGCCTGTGTATCTCAAGCTCGAATATTCAAGCCTCCCCCCGAGAACTGCAAGAGCAGTTTGTCGACATGATGGTAGATGAACATCAGTTTGACCGAAAAGTGGTTGAATCGACGTTGCAAAAAGCGACTAAAAATGAGGCTGTCTTGCAATCGATTGCCAAGCCATGGGAAGCTAAACCTTGGCATCAGTATCACCCTATTTTTCTGACTAAAAAGCGCTTAATAAAAGGTTTGACTTTCTGGCATACCCATAAAGAAACCTTAGCGCGTGCAGAAAAAGAAACCGGTGTACCCACTGAGATCATCGTAGCCATCATTGGTGTTGAGACTTTTTATGGCGCGTATCTAGGTAAGTATTCGGTACTCGATGCGCTTGTCACCTTAGGTTTTCATTACCCGCCTAGAGCAAAGTTTTTTCGTAGCGAATTAGCACAATTATTTTTATTAGCCAAAGAGGAAAACTTTGATATCACCCAACTCAAAGGATCCTATGCTGGAGCAATGGGCTGGGGGCAATTTATCTCATCTAGTTACCGCCATTATGCAGTGGACTTTGACGGTGACGGTGTGAGGGACTTATTAAACAATCCTGAAGACGCTATAGGTAGTGTCGCAAACTACTTTAAAAAACATCACTGGAAGGCTAACGCTGATATTGCGTATAAGGCGCAAGTAAGTGGCACTCAATACCCAGTATTATTATCAAAATCGCTTAAATATTCTCATCAGTGGTCTCAATTACAAACCGCAGGGGTCACTATTACCGAGTCCAAACTAAGTAAAGAAATAAGCGTCAAATTATTTGAATTTGAACAAGCAGATAAAAAAGAATATTGGATAGGCTTACCCAATTTTTATGTCATCACTCGCTATAACCACAGTCCTTTATATGCCATGGTAGTATTTCAATTCAGCCAACAACTCAAACAAGGTTTTAACACTTTAACCACTGCCACAGTTGGTCATTAAAACGGCTATGAAAAACTATTGTCGTTGCATAGGTCTAACTTTTTTTGTATTAATGGTGGTAAGTTGTGCTCCCAAAGGACGCTACTACCAACATCATGACTCGGCGCCCAAAAACATTCCTCAACATGTGACCACAACAGACATAGTGGCTAAATATGAAGCCTACGCGCCATCTAACATGCGTCCTTATACCATCAGAGGAATAAGATACCAGCCTCTCACAACAGGTAAAGGTTTCAGCGATAAAGGCTACGCTAGTTGGTATGGACAAAAGTTTCACGGTCACTTAACCGCTAATGGTGAAGTATATGATATGTACGAAATGTCTGCCGCACACAAAACCTTGCCATTACCCTCTTTTGTGCGTGTGACCAACTTAAAAAATGACAAACAGGTAGTCGTTAGAGTGAATGATAGAGGACCGTTTCATAGTGGTCGGGTGATAGACTTATCCTATGCTGCAGCATTAAAGCTCGACGTATTAAAAACCGGGATTACCGATGTACAGTTGGACGTTATCCATGTGGATAAAGCGGGTAAGATCACAGTAGGACGCTTCCCTACTATCAGTAATAAAGACACTAATATTTCTAACCAACGGTTCTATATACAAGTGGTTGCATTGCAAAACAAAACTCAAATAGACAAATTAGCAAGTGCCTTAAAAATATTATATCAACGCCCCTTCGAAACAAGATTCGAGCAGGGTATTTACAAATTACATCTTGGCCCAATAAAAAACGAACATGAGGCAGATAATTTGCTGAATGAACTTAAAAATAATGACTATCCTGACGCTTATAAAGTGTACTCAGATTAGCATCACCTTATGCTTAAACATATCGACAAACTTACGAACCTAATTAAACTTTTTATAATAATGTGAGTCTCACAAATTTAGACTAATCCAAAACCCTATGTTATTTTGGATTAGTTTTTAGTTGAGCAGCAATTTAACCCTCAAAGTGCTATATTGCGCAGCTTA
>CAJQKX010000474.1 GCA_905479025.1 uncultured Paraglaciecola sp. | reverse complement strand
CGTGTAGTAATTGACTCGGATCCGAGTACAGCTGGAGCCTTATAAGACCATTTGGATTTATTGAGAAGCCACTCGTCATCAAAAGTAACGCCAACATCTGATTTAAGTAATAATTCATGGGTAAGATACTGCTTGTTTTTGGCAAACGTCGTATGTTTACCAGCCTGGAACCATGTAGACACTAAACTCAGCTCTGTATTTTCCTCGTTAAACATTGCATGCTGCTGTGGGAATGCCAGCTCAGCCACAAGGTCTTCTGGCATTGCGATATTTTCTATGATGAGGCCCTTATAAATCGTTTCCCCCTTTAATGCTTTAAGTTGGATTTGTGATTCAGCCCCAATCGTTTTAAGAGACATATACTCATTTAACGGAATGGGAACAGGGTTAAGCTCCAACCGAGCTGTTACATTATTGTCTTGTATAAAAGGCTTCTGTAGATTAAAAAAAGCTGGGATCTCGTAAATGGCTATATCACTGCCAGCACAGACGACTGAGAAAAAAAAACAGCCCGCCCCATAGAAAAGACTCTTCACAGGACTGCTCTAATAGTTTTATAGATATCCACAGCCTCTATCTTCTCTCCATGCAAATGACCCAAGTTACTTACAAAAGACCCCAACTGACTCTCTAATTGAGGCTCGTAACCATGCATTGCCTGGCATATACCCCTACCAAAGAAATTGGGCGCAAACTGCTTGGACTCGTCCAGCATAAAAATAACATCGCCATGCTTTAAATCCACAAGGCCAAAATGCCTACGCTCAGCGACAGTCAGGATATGGCCTTCTTTTAAATCTGAAAATGCAGCGTTAATTTTTGCCTCTAAGGTTTTATCGTTAAGCCAAACCCGATAAAAGGTTGCATCGACACAATATAAATAGGAATCATTGCCTGCAGCCCCACATATATCCCTAATGTCAAAGTCGACAGCCTGTAATACAGGTGCCATGCCATGGTCTGAAAAAAGAAAATAATGAGCCTCCGGGCCATGCAGATCTAAAAACTCATTAATCAAACGAACGGCATGATCTTCGATCAACGCAATTTGATTTTCATATTCTTCGCAAAACATGCCATGATTATGCATGACCCCATCAAGCTCGGCAGTCGAAACAAAAAGTCTTGAGCACTTTTCTTTCTGTAGTTTTCCCAATGCTTTCTCAAACACTTTTTTATCGTTAACTCCCTCCTCGCTGTAAAGAACGCGATCGAAAGCCCCCTCTGATAAAAAAGTAGGATGCTGAAAATCTCTCTCGTAAGCCGTTAAACCAGAATTTTTTAAAAAAGGCATTACGCGGAATGGTATGGCATAAACATTCTCACCCAATAACTTAGTAGTGAGCTTGTGAAAAACCCTATCTAGAAAAAAACTGATACCGCCGACCCAATCCAAAATAGACATCAGCGCCTTAACCGGCCACGCCACACTACTCTCTACATCATAATTCCACTCACAAAAATAGCCAACGTCGTCTGGCTTCAAGCCAGCGAACATTTCAGCCTTAACATTTATACTATAGCCAGCACCAGGAACTGACTTTAAATAAGTTGGTGCCGCTAGCTTTTCAACTATATTAACAGCCCTATCATAGGGCAAAGCATCAACGAAAATAACTAATATAGGGGTTTTCATAGCTCAATCCTCTTAACCGCTTATCATCTCAACATAGTAGCCAACAATACTGCACCCAAGACACCCACAACAGCGATGCCGTATAGCATTAAAAGTAAGCTGTGATTTTTCTTTCGATAACGCCATCCAAGCGCCGCCCACATTAAAAAGTAAGGAACAATTGACGCTTTGTATCTGGGTATACCCATGTAAATAATACTAATCGACGCTAGTGTAATTAAAGGCAACCACCTAACCAGCAACTCGTCGGTAAATTGCATGTTTGGACTTTTAAATTTAAATAGTCCTAAAGCGATAAACGGCATCATGAAAACTAAGAAGATGTTCGCAGTGGAATAAATCAGAGTTCCATAAGAAGCGGGATTAGCATTTGTAGTAAAAACCGGTAACGGAGATATTGCGGTAAATGCCATCGCCGGAGGCAACTTGTAAAAATCACCGGCAGACACCACACGCAAATAACGACTGAATCCAACTCTTGTTCCGCTGGACTCTGGCACCGATAGGGCTTTTTGGAACTCATTGAATTGAATCATTGTGCCTAGGAACTTCTCACCTGCACCAGTCATACCCAGACCCAACAACAGCGGCAAACTCAAAACACACAAAATCACTATCTTCATTGCAGTGGCGCGACGAGCATTATCAAAATATCGACTTATTGCGGTGTAGCGGAATACTATCCAAACAAGTGATACGGCGATCAATGGAAAACAAAAGTCTTTGCGCAGATGCCACAGTAAAAACATAAAAAATAAATAAGCGATGGCGGATAGTAAGCTAAACCCGCGGCGAAATCGACAAACCAGCAAATAAATTATGGACATTGTGCACAGTATAATTAGCGGATCTTTGACTTGGGATGCCGACCAAAAAATCATATTG
>CAJQKX010000473.1 GCA_905479025.1 uncultured Paraglaciecola sp. | reverse complement strand
GGTGATGGCGGTAGCGTCTATTTAGTTGCAGATGAAAACTTAAATACTTTGATAGATTACCGTTTTGAACGATTCCATCGTGCTGAGCATGGTAAAAAAGGCCAAAGTGCAAACTGTACTGGCAGAGGCGGTGTTGATCTAGAAGTCAAAGTACCCGTTGGAACTCGTGCAACTGACAGTGATACGGGTGAAGTATTAGGAGATTTAACAAAGCATACACAGCGCATGAAAGTGGCTCAAGGTGGCTTTCATGGCTTAGGTAATGCTCGCTTTAAAACCAGTACTAATCGCGCGCCACGACAAAAATCTGACGGTACACCGGGTGAGGTCAGAAATTTAAGATTAGAACTTATGTTGCTTGCTGATGTTGGTTTACTTGGTATGCCTAACGCGGGTAAGTCTACTTTTATCCGCAGTGTTTCGGCAGCTAAACCTAAGGTAGCAGATTATCCTTTTACTACGTTGGTGCCAAATCTAGGTGTGGTGCGTTTAGATTCAATGCGAAGTTTTGTTATCGCTGATATTCCTGGATTGATTGAGGGTGCAGCTGAAGGTGCAGGTCTTGGTATTCAATTTCTAAAACATTTAGAGCGCTGTCGTGTGTTATTACATTTGGTGGACTTAATGCCAGCAGATGGTTCAAATCCTGTAGAAAATGCTAAAGCCATTGTCGCAGAACTTGAAAAGTACAGCCCGAAATTGGCTGTTAAACCACGTTGGTTAGTATTTAATAAAATCGATTTGATGCTCGAAGATGAAGCTGATGAGTTGTGTAAGCAGATTGCAGATGCACTTGAATGGCAAGGTGAGTATTTCCAAATTTCAGCATTCCAGAAAATTGGTACCCATTCATTGTGTATGAAATCTATGGACTTCATTGAGGCACTGCCATCAGAAGTTGAACCTGAAATTAAAGATGAAGAATCAGGTTTCAAATGGGATACTTATCACAAAGATACCATCGAAGGTGCTTATGATGATGACGACTTCGATGATGATGATGATGACTCTGGCGTAGAAGTGGTTTATACCAAAAGATAATCAATGAACGCGTCATTCCTTAAATACGTATGACGCACATCGAGCCTGTCGCGGTGTTTCATCTGCTACAGTGATGAAGAAATCAAACTCAACGTTCTTGATAGTAAGTTTTGAGCATTAGGTGATAATTTTGCCTTATAAATACGCTTGTCCTGCACAAATTCATAGCCATGATTATTGAGTTTTCTGGCTTGTTGTCAGCTGACTTGTATAGATTACGAAACCAACTTGTCGCTTCGTCTGTAAGATTGAAATAATGATGTTCTATAAAAAAAGTCGGCAAATTATTCTTGAGACTTTACTTCTTCAAAAAAATTGTAGGCATTTAGTGCGCTGCTTTCTCACTAATATGTAAGAAATTTTTCTTTTGTATTTTGTCACAACCAATAACGGACACATTATTGCCAATAAGTGAAATAGAGTTTCGAAGTCAGATTGTGAGCAGTAGACTTAACACCTATATGATCTGACCGCTGCTATCCTTTCTCATTAAAATCAGCTTATCCATCTGCGATAAATAATCTTCTGCAACACCCGATAATTTGACGACTGCAACGACAAAAAGTAGACCCGTAGGGTACCTGCAATTTTCGCTTCAGGGGCTCTGTTTCATTGTCTACTTAGCACATGGTCCACACAGACTTATTATCATTTATATTGCAAAGGGTATTGTCTATCATATTCAGGGGGTGGTGTAGTTAAAGCTTTGAAACTAAATAACTTGCTTTAAAGTATAAACTACGACACGTGATGCTTTAACAAAGCGAACCTTAATAAGGCTGTGCAAGATAAATTTTAGGTGATTGATTATATCCCCACAAAATAAATTCAGTAATGGCAAGATAAGTCCTAAGCTATTAAACGTATTTTGATAGTCTATTCAGGTTAGCAAATTTCATAACTTATACAGCGAACGTTATGTTTAATACTTTACATTGCACAAATGTCTGCATTTTATATATTATCAATATTATCAATATTATCAATATTATCTAGGTTGATCATGTCAACTGTAAGTTAAGTTGTGTAATATAAAACTCTTAATTATCAAAATAAATATTCAAAAAATGAAGATATCAATGATTGCTGCGATGGCCAATGACCGAGTCATTGGTGCGGATAATGCTATGCCTTGGCACTTACCTGCAGACCTAAAACACTTTAAAAAAATCACCCTCGGCAAACCTATTATTATGGGTCGCAAAACCTATGCTTCTATTGGTAAAGCTTTACCTGGGAGGCTAAACATAGTGGTCAGTTCTGATATTAATTTTAAGCTAGCAGATGCAACTGTCGTCCACGGCTGTGAACAGGCGATAGATATTGCATCAGACTATTGTAGTAAACAGAAAATAGAGAACCCAGAAGTGATGATAATAGGCGGGGGTACCATTTATAAGCACTTCTTGGCATTTTGTCATCGACTTTACTTAACTCACATTGATTTGAACGTCGATGGTGATACATTTTTTCCTGATTATGCTGCCAAATATGATTGGCAAGAATCAGATAATGAAGCTCATCGGGCAGAGCCACTAAATCCTTATGCCTACCGTTTTATTACTCTTGTAAAACAGGCTGCTTAGGTTTTGACATTAAGGTGAAGGTATACACGTAACCATAAATAGCAGTAATTAAAATGCTAGGTGCAACGGTTAACCATAAGTGAGGTGTTTGGTTAAGCCAGTTAACACTGATCACTATGCTTGACTGGATTGCAATGGGCAACAGGGGCGCAAATAAACTGCCTGGGATAAGATTGTTACTTAGATATTTTGCCGAATTATCCAGCACATTTTTAAAGGTCATAAAAATAGCAACATTTTGTGAAGCTCTAGAATACAAAGTGGAGATAATGGGCGCTATAAACATCAAAGATAAGCAACTTTCACCAAATTTAGACGCTGATTTTCTAAAATGAAGGTAAACAATAAAGTAATTGTTGCAGTTAGTGTGCCCTGAACTAATACCGTTCTATGCACTAATTCGTGATCATCTGTAGCCATTGAATTAGCCCAATATCCAGACTGAACAGTTAGCTATGACCACCAGCAAGCCAGATTATGCAGCGGCTATTGCTGTATTATAAATATTTAAAAAATCACTTTATCATTCAAAAAGCCTCAAATGGGGCTTTTTGAATGCCTGCATATAGTCTTATTTAATTAAGCTTATTAAATAAAGCTTCTAAGTCTAAACCTTTGTGACCCAGCATATCTCTTAAACGCCGCAAGGCCTCAACCTGAATCTGACGGACCCTTTCTCGGGTTAGGCCAATTTCTACCCCTACATCTTCAAGGGTTGATGGCTCGTAACCTAACAACCCAAAGCGCCTTGCTAACACTTCTCGCTGTTTAGGGCTTAGGTCTTCTAGCCACTTTACAATATTCAGTTTAATGTCTGAGTCTTGTATATCTTCCTCAGGGCCATGGCCTTTGTCATCTGCAATTACATCCAGCAAAACCTTGTCGTTTTCACCACCAATAGGAGTATCAACAGAGGTGATTTTTTCGTTCAAACGCA
>CAJQKX010000472.1 GCA_905479025.1 uncultured Paraglaciecola sp. | reverse complement strand
CGGCCATTATCGAACGGCCCGAAGGCTACGACGTAGTGCTTAAAGCCGGCGACCAATTAACCGTGCCTATGCAAAGGCAAACGGTTACCGTAGTGGGTGAGGTGCAGCACCCCACCTCGCATTTGTACGAGGCCAAGCTCTCGGTTAAAGACTTTATCGAGCGCAGTGGTGGGCCCACACTCAAAGCCGATGAAAAACGCATTTATGTAGTTAAAGCCAACGGCAGCGTGTTTTTGCCCAAAAATTCTCGCTGGTTTAAGCGCGGTGATAGTTCAATACAGCCTGGCGATACCGTAGTGGTGCCGTTAGATGCCGATAGGATGAAGGCGTTAACCCTGTGGGGTAGTGTGTCGAAGATTGTTTATCAGATGGCGCTGGGTGCGGCGGCTGTGGCGAGTTTTTAGTTTGGTTTCGTTAGCTTTGTATATTAAGGCTCAGAAATATCAGTTGGTTTTCTAAATATTATTTGGCAATACATTAAGAGTGACGCCTCTAGCGGTCTAAAAGACACTGTTGCGCGCTTATCCGTGCGGGAAAATGGTAGCCCGTGTCGCCAGTCAGTATTGCTTAACGCAGTATTTATCCTAGTCAGTATCCCTTAATTGGCACCCTTTAATGGTGCCTTTACAGAGTCAATCGGTAACGGTAGTGGGTGAGGTGCAGTATGCAACTTCACATATCTATGATTCGAGCTTATCGGTGAATGATTATATTGAGCGCAGTGGCGGTGAAAACTTAAAGGCCGATAAAAAACGCATTTATGTTGAAAGGGCAGATGGCAGTGTGTTTTTGCCCAGTAAGTCGCGTTGGTTTAAGCGTGGTGATAGTAGAGTGAAAACGGGTGATACCGTGGTGGTGCCGTTGGATGCAGAGAGAATGAAGAAGTGACCGTTGTAGGGCAGTGTGTCAGAGATTGTTTATCGGATGGCATTGGGTGCGGCGGCGGTGGCGAGTTTTTAACAAGTATTTTTTATATAAAATACTTGTTACTCGAGTAGATATTAAAGCGTGCCACTTCCCGCAAGGCTGACAAACGAACCAAGCTGCGGGAAAGGTGCCTATACAATTGTCCTAAACAAATGGTCTTACTAAGAATAAAGTGATGTATTTTGAAAAAAAACGTTAGTTCCGCTAGGTCTATGTCATTGGTATCTTGTAGTTCGATTTTGGCTGCAGGGTCTACATTCATGATTTATATCTTGCTTGCGAGGGAGCTTGGAGTTTATGGCTTTGGGTTGATGTCATCGGCACTGACTGTGGCTACTTTTTTTTCTCTGATTTCAGGTTTTGGTGTTTCACAATTTTGGCTTCGAATCTTTGGCGAAAGCCCTCAAATGGGACGGCAGTCGGTTTTACCATCTCTTAAATGCATTGCTTTAACTTGCGGGGCATCAATCGTCACGCTCATCATATGGGCTTGTTATGGGCCTAATGATTATGTAATGCGGAATATTTTGATTATGTTTTCAGTTTATATGTTAGGGCAGGTTTGCTTGGATCTTGTAATAAGTAAAATGCAGATTGAAAGAGAATTTTTTGCACTATCAATTTTTAGTCTTTTTCCGAATCTTGCGCGGTTGGCCTTGGTTTCTGTTGTTGTGTTTTTCGTGGATGATGTGACGGTTATTGGCGTCGCATATATCTATCTATTTGTATCAGTAATTTTGGTTGCTTTATCTTTCATTCAACTAATTTTTTGGGTGAAAAAAAGTAAAGGCAGCGATAGTCTGGATGTAATTAAATATAGGCGAAAAGAATCAATCTCAAGTGTGTTCGTTCGCTCGTGGCCTTTTGGTGTAGGTGTTGTTTGTAGTTTTGTGTATATGCAAAGCGACATAGTAATTCTTAAGTACCTTTCAGGTGATTATTATTCGGGATTGTACAATGTGGCATTTGTATTTATATCTGCAGTTATTTTGATCCCGAACGCTGTATATCAAAAATATTTAATGCCGATGATTCATCACTGGGCGTATAAAGATAGTGTGCGTTTTCGTGAGGTTTATATTTTGGGGCGTAGGGTTATGTTAGCTATGGGTCTTGTCTCGGCATCAGTTCTATTCGTTTATGCAGATTGGTTGATCGTTACATTATTTGGATCTGAGTATGCCAAGTCTGGGAGTTCGCTAAAAATTTTAGTTTTGATGATCCCTATGATTTTGGTGGGGTACAGTATCGGCGCTGTGCTGTCCACAAAGGAATTTATGGTAAAGAAAGTGCGCATAATGGTATTCGTGGCTGTGCTTAATATATTGCTTAATATGATTTTAATTCCAAAATTCAACGCTGATGGAGCTGCGATAGCGACAGTGGTAAGTTATTTTTTATTGCTCACCCTTTATTATTTTGCAGCAAAAAAATATGTGTTTAGTCAAAAGGAGAATCTAAGGAGTGAGTGAAGATAGACGAAATATTTTGGTGTGTTTTCGCCCATATTTAAGAGGATTTTGGCGTATTTTTAATGCAGCCTTAGGGTTTGGCTATGATTTTTTTCGATTCTATAAGTATGGAGGTTGGCGAGGGGGCGAGGATGATCTGAGAAATTACCAGCAGGCGATGGTTTATCATGGTTTAGAAAAAAGCATGAGCTACAAGGAAAGAAGAAAAGGGGCTGGCTGGAACAATGCCTTTAAATTACTGGACTTAATTAAGGAGGGCTCACGGGGTGGACGACGTGGTTATAATGATTACGCGAGCTTGAGTGTTTTACGTCAATTTATAGACCTGCCAGAAAATAAAGACTCTCAAAATTCAATTCTTATCTCAAATGAGATTAAAAATATTTCATATGGCTCAAATACCACTAATGATGGTGTTCAACGCTATGCACTTAGCGATTTCGAAAGAGGAAAGCTGGAGAACCCCGAGGATTTTTTTCTTACTAGGTATTCATTAAGAGAGTTTAGTAAGACGAAGGTGGATGATGAGGTTTTGAAGAGGGCTCTGAGATTGGCATTAAAAACACCTTCTGTGTGTAATAGGCAGGCATGGCATACGTACTATACAAGTGATAAGGCAGTGCTAGATGCAGCTCTTAAG
>CAJQKX010000471.1 GCA_905479025.1 uncultured Paraglaciecola sp. | reverse complement strand
GCCGCTTCGATATCAAGCATGGCTCGCACACCTTCTTTGTCGTAGCCACTGACTGTTTGATTGTTATATACGTTATTAATATAACCATCAAAATGAGACTTTAAAACCGTTAAACTACCACTTACGTTATCGTTTAGCGGGCCTGTTACACTGGTTTTTAAACGGTATTCGTTATCTTGGAAAAGTGTTGCTTCAAAGCTGCCTTCAAACTCATCTGATGGGCGCTTAGTGGTGATATTAACGACACCAGCGGAAGCATTTTTACCAAAAAGCGTGCCTTGTGGGCCACGTAATACTTCAATGCGATCAAGGTCGTATAAGTCCACGAATGCCTGTCCAGAGCGCCCGAGTACCACACCATCAACAACAGTCGACACGCTGGGCTCAGCAGCAACACTAAATGAAATGGTACCCACTCCGCGTATTGTAATCGCTGAATTTCGTGTGGTGTTACCTTTTCTAAAACTAACTGAAGGAACTAAAGCTTGAAGGCCTTCAATATTTGCAGAAAACGCTGAATTGATTTGATTTTCTCTAAGCACAGATACCGCTATAGGCACCTCATTTAAGTTTTCAACACGCTTTTGCGCGGTAACAGTGATTGTTTCAAAACCTTGCTTTTCTTCACTTTTAACGTTTTCAGCTTCTTGAGCGTTGGCGGTTAGACCAATCGTCATACAAGCAGATAGTGCAAGAGCTTTTGTGATGCCGAAGTGTAAGTTACTGGGTTTAAGTTGCATAGTATTCTCCCAAGATGTGTTCTTGATCTAGTTATGTAACCGCGCTCCAATGAAAGTGTTTCAACTGCTGGAGTAACGAATTATGTGTTATTGGATGGTTGCACCAATTATTATTGTTATTACTTTACCTGTCTTATATAAGACAGAAGACGTGAGAAAATTTAACCTCTAAGTAAACAATATGCAATCATTTTGTTGCTTGGACGTTAATTTTGTGTGTGGCGAGGTGTATTAATGAATATTTGCGTTACATTTCTCAACTGAGGTTTCCAACAAATCTAGCCATTCTTGTCCAAAATTAGTGATAAACCACTGACGCATGTTGACCGATGCATTTTGAAACGCTTGTTTCTCTGCAATAGAAGGGCGGTAAATAGTACCGCCTGCCTGCTCAAAAATTTTATAAGAATTACTTTCCTCATTGGCTACTAATTCACTGGCTGCCGCTTTTAGTTTAATAAATCCTTCTAGTACAATTTGCTGAATATCTTCTGGCAAGGTTTTCCACACGGGTTCAGAAAACCACCATAGAGTTGCCATGTATGAGTGCCCATCAAGAATAATATATTTTAGATGTTCTTGTAACTTAGCACCAATAATATCTTGAATACCGTTTTTACTGCCTTCAACTACACCCGTTGCTAAAGCGGTATAGAGTTCAGCCCAAGATATTGGGGTAGGGTTTGCCCCTAATTGTCTGACCAATTCTTGTTGGATATCGGCTGGTGTAGTGCGAATTTTTTGCCCTTTTAGGTCTGCTGGACTGCGAATGGGGTTATCGGTAGTGGCAAAGTTACGCCACCCTCCAGTATTAGATACTCCAATTAATCGAATATCTAAGCCTTGGCTGAGAACAGTCTCTCGCATTTTAACTAAGATGGGTCCATCTAAAACACATTCAGCCTGTGCATCACTGGTAAACACATAGGGCAAATCTAACACTTGAGCCGGTGCGAAAAAATTACCAGTGCCACCTGCTGTGCTAGGAAACATTTCCAAGACGCCTGATTGTAAACTCCCGATACATTCGGGTACGCTACCGCAAAATTGCCCTGAGGCATAAAGCTGTACTTGTACACGGCCGTTGCTGTTCTTCTCCACATGTTCTTTGAATGCCAAGAGTCCAACATAATCTTCATCTTGGGTGGAGGCTTGAATCGACGCTTTAATAGTAAACTCTGCTTGGGTCACGCTAGCTCGAAAAATGCCTATTAAGCAGCCAATTGCAATTAGCCCATAAATAATCAGTAATATTAAGCGTTTTAATAGGGGCTGTTGATTTTTCATATATCACCGAGACTGAGGTCATTTTTTTGGATAGCGAGGCGTTTGCCTTGAAGTTTAGTTATTCTAAACGAGAGGTAAACAACGAAGATAGGCGAATAAATGGCCCAGCCCTTTAGGGTTTTCCTCAAAACGCATTCACTCGGCGTTAAAACCTGTTTATTTAAATGGCCAAACTTCACAGATTTTGCCTTGATTGAACACCTTTTGAGGAAAATCTCGGCGACATATGAAAGATAAACAGCCCCTTGCATATTAAGCGAACCCAAAAAAGGTAGGTAAGGTCATTGTTAGGGCCGGGAAGTAAGTGATCAGAAAGATGACAGCCGCTTCTACGGCTAAAAAGGGCAACATTTCTAAGGCTATATTTTCCGTTTTTTCACCTGACACGGCAGCAGCAACAAACAACACTAAACCCATAGGTGGTGTGGCGAGCCCCACAGTTAAATTCACACACATGATCACCGCGAAGTGTAACGGATCTATGCCCAGTGATATAAATATAGGAGCGAGCACGGGGCCTAAAATTAAGATGGCGGGGCCTGCATCTAAGAACATACCGATAGCAAATAAAAATAAGTTTATGATCAGCAACAGCAACAACACATCGTCGGTGACACCCAATATTCCTGAGGCGAGCGTATCGGCCATACCCGATACCGTAATGATCCAAGCAAAAGTGACCGCAGAGCCGACCAGTAATAAAATGGTCCCAGATTGCACAGCGGCATTAACTAATATCGAAGGTAACTTTTTAAATTTGAGAGTGTGAGTCACAAACAGGGTGATAATTAGAGCGTAACCTGCTGCTACTGCGGCGGCTTCGGTGGGGGTAAACACGCCAAGGACTATACCGCCCAACAAAATGATAGGTGTTAACAGCGGTAAAAAAGAACTTTTAAATGCGCTCCCTCGCTCATGCCACGTGGCTTTTGCATTAGCAATAGGGTAATTTCGTTTTTTGGCAATATGGCTGGTCATTAACATCAAACCTGTGCAAATCAAAATGCCTGGCACTATGCCGGCCAAAAACATGCCTGCGACAGATACATTCATGATAAACGCGTACAA
>CAJQKX010000470.1 GCA_905479025.1 uncultured Paraglaciecola sp. | reverse complement strand
AAATTGATGATCGGTAATCTTGGCTTAGCCCTCTTGGGGAGATTTACATACACTTTGGAACAGTAATGCAAAGTATACCTGGAACGCGTATGAGCAAAGATTAGAACCTATACTTTCTGACCAAGGAGTAACAGGAGAAGTGTCGCGCTTATTTGCGGCAGAAGTTTTTAATCTGCCATATGAGTTCAAAACAATATTCCAAGACCACCCACTTAAGGCGTCGGAGCTAATGGATGAGCTAGTAAAACTCGATCAATACTTTGAAAATAATAGCGTAATTGACAAAGCTAATTATGTGAAAGATAAGTTTTTTAAAAATGACAGTAGATTTTCACAAACACATGTTTACGCTAATTTAGCATATCTTAAAAATAGCATCGATAAGGTCGTTTCCAAAATAAATGATGGTGCCAAATTTGAAGAAAAGTCCTTTACCAAAAGTTTTGATGACAAAAAGATTAATTCAATTAAGAACTTTGTAAAGGTTGTTCACTTTGATAATGGAATTGTACGTGTTTACAACTACCTCGACCGGCCTGTTCAACTTGTTGAGTTAATAGCTAGAGGTGAAAAAATAGAGATTAATAAAGAGATACTTGGATCTAAGGCAAACTCATTAAGCTATTCCGATATAGCAACTGAACTGGTGGGTGATTTTAGTGGAATGATAAGCGTTACAGCGGAGGTCCAAGGGTTTGCTAAAACATCAAAAAATGCTCTTTCCCTTATTGATTTTGAATATTCTAAAGAAAAGCCTCACTCTTCACTCGATACTGCGGTCTGCGATAACGATGGGGAAGTTGACGCGTGTGTAGTATCAGGAAATCACTTCATCGCAGAAAGCATTATTTTTGAAGAAAAGGTGGTAATAAGTGCAGGGACAAAAATATTTTTAGGCGCAGGGGTCGATTTAATTTTTGAATCATCTGTCAATATGGATGGTCTTGAAGAAAAACCTATTCAAATTCAAGGAAATAGCAGTGGTGGGATATTTATAAATAACCGAGGAAATGCTGTTTCAATATTAAAACACGTCAATGTGTATAGACTTGCGACAACCTCGTCTGCTCTAAGAAAATATACTGGGGCTATTAATGGATATGGTGGAGTATTCAATATAGATAATGTCAAAATTGACGGCTGTGATGCGGAGGATCAGCTTAACCTAGTGGATACTGAAATACAGATTGATGGTTTGTTCATTTCAAATGCTCCTTCGGATGCGTTTGATTGTGACTTTTGTAGAGGTCGTGTAACAAATTTTCGGTTTGACCAAATTGGTGGGGACGGGTTGGACGTTTCTGGGTCTGAGCTTAGCGTAATAGCTATGGAGGCATATAGTGTCAATGATAAGGCTCTTTCCGTTGGTGAACGTTCAGAATTAATTGTCTCTGATGCTAGGTTTGATAATGTGGGAACAGGTGTCGCAGTTAAAGACGCGAGTATTGTTAAAATAGATAAAATTAAAATGCAAAATATTCTCCATGACGCATTTATGACGTACGTTAAGAAACCTTTTTTTATTGGGAAAACTAAATTAACGGTTTCTCGATTTGATAAAGCTGAATTTGGTGGGAAAAGTGTCTGTATTAGAGAAGCGAATACTGATTTAACTCTAAATGGTCAGCTCTGCCAAATTTCAGAACTGAGCGTCGACGACCTTTATAGGGGCAGGATGAAAAAATAATGAGGCTAAACCAAGACTCAGTTAGGCAGGAAGTGAAATATAAGATTTTTACGAGAGACTTACCCGTTTTGTATGCCTGGATATACTCACAGTCTAATTTCCAAAAGAGCTATAATAGCAGAGGTGTTAATTCGGTGTATTATGACACCTCCAACTATGACTTTGCAGCAAGCAATATGTCAGGTGAATCTGAAAGGATAAAGATAAGAAGTAGGTGGTATTCGGGTTTAGGGAGCGATGTCGTTGAAGCGTTCTGTTCTTCAGGCCAACATTTTACCTTTGAAGTTAAGCGAAAGATAAATAGTATCAGTGATAAGTTAGTTATTGGTAAGACTCGATCTAGTACGACAGAATCCATCACTCAACGACTTGCTTCGCTGGCCAAATCACTTTCGAAATATCAGAGTGAGGTACCTGATATATCCCATTTTTTTTTGCGTGATGTGGTTCTTCTGTCTTATGTACGTGATTATTATGAGGATGCTTTTTGTAAAAGCATCCGTTTAACAATCGATAAAAATATTTGTTACCAAAAGACGAGACCGCTATCAAGGGCATCCCTACTGTCTCGTGACTATGTCATTGTTGAGTTGAAATTCAAAGCAAATGATCATAAAAAAGTAGAAAGGCTAATGGGTAATTTTCCTTTCCGGAGAGTTAGGTCTTCTAAATACATTGGAGCGATGGGGCAGTTGCACAGAGTGTCATACTGAAAATCGGACATTTTTCTATCAAAGTGGAAGAAAGATTGGACTGCTGGGTTAAAGAGGTTGACATTAAGAAGCGTAAATTCTTCGATAGGGAAGAGATAACTGATAAATTGTTCCTTGGGCATCCAAGAGTTTAATTATTTTGGTCTGAGGTTGCTTCAAGGATAATTGATGAAATGCCCCGATGTTCTGCCGACACAGAATGCGTACATTGAGCGTTTTAATTGCACGGTACGCCACGAATGGTTGGAATTACAGCTGTTTGAATCGGTTGGACAGGCGCTATATCTAGCAACAAAATGGTTGAGAGCTTACAATAGCGAACGACCTCACACAGCGATTGTCGGCGTATCGCCCCGACGGCTACTGGAGGCAACATAAGTTTTCTACGAATAGCTGCTACTTAAAATGGGGGGATTACACAAGGAGTTTATTGCAACGTGGAACGTTGAGCATCGTGCCACTATTTTAACCGCCATTTATCTATTTCTGCATTAGCTGCTGTCTCATTTC
>CAJQKX010000469.1 GCA_905479025.1 uncultured Paraglaciecola sp. | reverse complement strand
TATGCACGATTATTTCGTTTATGTATGTAAGACACTCAAAATTGAATTTTAGCGTGCTGGCAATAAATGATGTCTAGCAGACGAAGCGCAGGAGCGATGCCTTTGCAGAATCAATCCATGACATGAAACCGATTTTTGTTTTTTCAACACTCATTATCAGCACTTTTTTTGCCCTAGATGAATGCTCTGCATCAATGGCGAAAATGGTTGAATAAGCTATTACAGGGGGAACCTTTTAGGTTTATTTCACTTTCTGAGTGACAGTAGCCTATGGACAAAGGTAAACCTTAGTCGCAGGATTAAATTCGCAATGGAAAGGTATCGATGATGTGTGGCTCTCTCCATCGCCTGACAACGACGCATTTTGATTACCTTCTGATAAGACCTTGTTACTTATAATGTAATTGTTAAACCCTCCGCTGCGGCAAAAATTTCTAAGTCAGCGCCACATATTTTAATTATCTCTTGGCATTGACTCTCAATCTCGGCAATTTCATCATCTGTGCGAATGTGATCGTGACTATATAACGCCATACGTTTTGTTCGACTATCTATGGCCAGTTTTACTGCTTCTTCTGCTGCTGAATGACCCCAGCCTGACTTTGCTGGCATGTCTGCACTCATGTATTGTGCATCATGAATAATCAAATCTGAATCACGGCTAAACTCAACCCAGTCTAAAAAATCAGTGTTTTTATTGTACGGTGGATAAAGCTCGTTGTCAGTTATGTAGGCAACCTTTTTGCCATCGGCTTCTATGCAAAACGAGCTGCCGCTTCCAGGGTGGTTCATAGCTAACCGACTGATTTTAGCTTCACCAATTTTCCATTGTGGGACCTCTTTCGGCTGGGGTATAATCTGAATGTCTGATGGCAATTTTTTGTAATCTACAGGGAAGTAACTGCCACTCATTTGTTCTAGAATGGCGTGATCTGCGTCGACGGTTATCTGACCTGGTGTAATAAAGATCTTACGTTGGGGTTGATAAATGGGCGCAAAAAAAGGAAAACCTTGGATATGATCCCAGTGATTGTGGGTGAGTAATAAATGAATATCGTTATTTTGTTTAATCAGCTTTTGACCAAGATTTTTAATGCCTGTGCCTGCGTCTAAAATAATATCAGTGCCGTCGTCTAAACAAACATGCACACAAGCGGTATTACCGCCGTATTTGATAAAATCAGAGCCGGGAGCCGGGCAGGATCCTCGTACACCGAAGAAGGTCACTTGCATTAGATGAGCTCTTAATATGCTGCGAATATCTAAAGAATAGACCTTACCACTAAAAATAAACTAATTTAGTATAAAATTATTATCAGAGGTATGTACGAATATAAGTTTTTAAAATGTCGTTTTCCATGTTTATTAATAACTTATAAGTGCTCAATAAATTCGACTAATTGCTCAACTTCAATAAGCTTTTTCTCACCACTACGACGATTTTTCACTTCTACTTTATTTTCGTCAAGGTTACGTTCACCAATCACTATGGTGTGAGGTATACCAACAAGCTCCATATCATTGAACATGACGCCAGGGCGTTCTTTTCTGTCATCAAATAATACTTCAACACCGGCTTCAGTTAATTGTGTATACAAAGACTCGGCAGTATCTTTAATACGTTGTGACTTATGCATATTCATCGGAACAATAGCCACTCTAAAAGGTGTAATGGCGTCAGGCCAGATGATCCCATATTTATCATGATTTTGCTCTATTGCTGCAGCTACTATGCGTGATACACCTATGCCGTAACAACCCATGCTGAGTATTTTATGTTTGCCGTTTTCGTCCAGCACACCACAGTTCATCGCTTTAGAATATTTATTACCTAGCTGGAAAATGTGGCCTACTTCGATTCCCCGCTTTACCTCTAACGTGCCTTTTCCGTCAGGCGATGCATCACCTGCTATCACATTACGAATATCTGCAACTTCAAACTTAGCTGTGTCTTTTGTCCAGTTAACGCCTGTATAATGAAAGCCAGTCTCGTTAGCACCACAAACAAAGTCTGCTAAATGAGCGGCGCTGACATCCACTATCACTGGAATGTTGATGCTAACTGGTCCAAGTGAGCCGATGGTACAGTTTAGTGTATCTTCTATTTGTTGTTCACTTGCCATGGTAAGTGGAGCAAATATGCCTGATAGCTTTTCTGCTTTGACTTCGTTAAGTTGGTGATCACCACGCAACACTAGTGCCACTAGCCCTTGTTTGCCTTTTTCGTCTGGCTCAGCTAACACAATCAGTGTTTTAACCGATTGCTTAGCTGGCACATTTAAAAATACTGAAACAGCATCGATAGTCTTTTGTCCTGGAGTGGCAACTTTTTGTAAGTTTTGAATACCTTTTGGGCATTCACCCGTCGGCACTAAAGCACTAGCCATTTCAATGTTTGCAGCATAATCAGAGCCATTACTAAAAGCTATATCATCTTCGCCTGATCCTGCCAATACATGAAATTCATGAGACGCACTGCCCCCAATTGAACCATTGTCGGCGATTACCGCACGGTAATCTAATCCAATACGCTCAAAAATGTTGCAGTAGGCTTGATACATATTTTGATAGGTTGTT
>CAJQKX010000468.1 GCA_905479025.1 uncultured Paraglaciecola sp. | reverse complement strand
AGCGCCCGTGGTTATTGCCGAAACGACCGTCCCAATGGAGAAACAGATACCCAACAAAAGCTGCCAATTCGTTCTTGGATTTGATGCATGGGAACCTTATCAATATGAAGATGTTGGTGAACGTGTCGCCGGACTTGATATTGAATTAGTTGCCACTGTGCTGGAAAATATGGGTTGCCAATTGACCTATCAACAAGGTACTTGGGTTGATTTATTGGTGGCCTTAAAACAAGGTGAGGTGGACATACTGCTTGGCGCATCAAAAACCGAAGCAAGGGAAGAGTTTGCGTTTTTTAGTGATGCATATCGAATGGAGGAGTTTTCTCTGTACATTCGTAAAGGCGATAAAGTGCGGGCAGGCTATAACACTCTGTCTGAGTTTATTCAAAATGCCAGTCGAATAGGCATAGTTGAGGATTATTTTTATGGCCCAGATGTATCAATGTTGTTAGATAATGCTGAAACATCTCAATATTTCGCCGACGCTATTATGGGCGAACTCAATGTGGCCAGACTTCTGGATGAAGATATAGACGGATTTTTTGAGGATAGTTTTGTGGGTGCTTCATTACTTCGCCGCAAAGCATTATCTAATTACATCGTTGCTCACGGTATCACCATACAAACCGGAAATGCTTATGTGATGTTCAGTCAAAAAAGTGTGACACCAAAACAGCTTAGCGACTTTAATACACAATTAGCAGAAGTGAAAAATAGTGATGTTTACCAAATTATCCTAGATAAATATTCTTATTGACGCTTAATGACGGGGATATTTATACATTGTCTCAAAATCTGAATACCCCAAGCGCGCTAAGGATATAATTTTAAAAAGATGTATTCAGCGCTCTGCACGTTTTACTGACGATTTTTGACTGATACACCTTTGTCTTAAACCAAGAGAGTATGAATAACCACTTTACCTACACTATTTCACACTCACATTGAAATAATTATTTTATGGTGGTTTGCTCATATGAAGCGGATTAAAAAATAAAAACGTTGTAGTCCATAAAATATTGGTACATCGCTATTCCACTAATCACCATCAATTTGCCTTCTTGAGGATCGTAAAAAGAGACATCATCTGGCACAACATCTGGTACATCATCTAAAAACAGTTTTTAGGTATCAAAACCAGCCACAATATAGACAAAGGCTTTACCCTACACGCTCGGCCTTACACCCGTATCTAAAGATAAGAAATCATGTATAACAGTCGTGCCATCCAACACTTATGTATTATTAAGCGATAAAATAAGTTCACCTTTAAGCAATCTGTTTGGATAGCCGATTAATGCCGCTGCGCCAAACCCAATGATGGAATCAGTGACATTAAACTCTGGTTTTATGAAAACCTTGAAAGGGATGGAATGCATAACTCAATGCACTGAAAAAAATAATCATAAAAAAAACCCAGCGCATGTTCACACATCAATGCAATAAACTAGAATAACAAGGATCATATTAGAGGAAACCTTGATCAGATATGAATTATAGCCTTTCAGTAAAATGAAAGAGTGCAAATGTCAGCTTTAAGTAGTGTCTTAAGCTTATCCTGCTATGATCTAGCCCTCACTATATTAGGATCAAATAATGCATAATGTTTTCTTCAAAGGTCGCATTGAAGTGCGAGAAAAATATCAACGTTTTGGTTATAACACCAACAGGCAAGTGAAGTTAGGCAGTGCAAACTCTCCGCTCACGCTATTAGTCAACTCAGTGCAGCGGAAAAAAGAAATAGAATCGGTATTGCTAGAAAATTCTCTTGTGGCAAATATCAAAGTCAGCGCAAATGAACCAGAAAATATTATTGAGCTAGACACTGTCTTAAGTAAACCTATTACTCAAACTACTTTGCCTAAACTTAATCGAAATGATACTTGTCATTGTGGTAGTGGCAAAAAAGTCAAAAAGTGTTGTGGTGTATAACGTCGTTTAAGGATTTATTTTTTTAAATAATGCTGGTGCATAGCTTTTGTAAAAGTAATAACAATAAAAACCAACACGGCAAAATAACACAACAAGTTACCTAAGACTGAAAACAACAGCTTAGCTCCCCCAGTGTGTTTCCAAACAATACAAACTAGGATAAATAAACCGCTTATAAAAAATAACAACATGAGGCCACCTACTTTTTGTCAGTTTGTAATCAAAAACAACAATAGATAGATGTACTCTGCTAGTTTCAGGCCAAAATAGTTAAGATACTGATTTCAGTACCATGCTCTAAAACATTAGATCAAAATTTTCATATCAGGCGACAGAGTGTCTCTTTTTAACAACACAATTATAATTGCCTAAAGTATAAGTATGAATATGACTTGTTTGGGCAAGGTACATGAATATTCATATTAAGTAGATGCTTCACAATTACATTAAACTAGTTGTTAATGGATATATATCAATTACACAGGGACTTAATATTCGTATTCTAAATGAGTTACTTTAAATACTTGATACTCCATGACCAATATACATATTATGACGAAGCGCCGCTGGATGAGTTAGTTTTGACAACCACATCAACACATGCAGAACTGGCATAGTGGTTCATCCTATTTGCGACGCAAAGTGATAATCAAGAAAGGTTTATGACCTCGAGATTAGAAAAAGTGAGATAAATCCAACCATACTCCTTCTCGATAAATGTATGTTTAATGAAAACATCAAAGATTGCCAAAAAAACACTTGAAAAAGTCAAGCCCATATTATTGACTTCTCAGCCCGTTAACAAAAACTGAACCAATAGTTAAGGCATACCAATGGACAAATTCATGCAAGCGGCAATTGAAGAGGCTCAAACAGGCTT
Source organism: uncultured Paraglaciecola sp. (assembly GCA_905479025.1). The sequence goes on along the minus strand of CAJQKX010000468.1, from coordinate 827 downwards.
GGCCGAAGGTGGGATCCCTATCGGTTCAGTTATCGTGCATAACAACAAAATTATTGGACGTGGTCATAATCGAAGAGTCCAAAACGGTAGCCCAATTTTACATGGTGAAATGGACGCATTTGAAAATGCGGGTCGGCAATCTGCACAGACCTATCGAGAGTCAATTATTTACACCACCTTATCACCTTGTGCAATGTGTTCGGGTGCCATTATTTTATATGGTATAAGCCAGGTAGTCATTGGTGAAAATCACACGTTTATGGGTGAAGAAGGGTTACTTAAATCTAAAGGTATTTCTGTGGAAGTCCTACAAAATCAGCAATGCATCAACTTAATGCAAGGCTTTATCAGCTCAAAACCTCAGCTTTGGAATGAAGATATTGGTGAATAAAAGACAATTAAAACATCCTTTATGCATATTAAAGCAAACTCAATGTTAATTATATTATACATTAAGTGCACTTTAGTTTACTCTCCTGACTATTAACAATGAGGAGGATTTTATGAACATGTCTTTTAGAGAGAAAAGTATTTGGATTTCATTAATTGCTACTTTACTTATTTTTGGTGACTATTTTTTAAATGTAATATCTTTAGGTGTTCTGCCTGCTGATGCAGCTAAAACCGCAGCACTAGGATTATCGCTTCGAGCGTTGTTTCTCATCGTTATTGTTGAAATAATATTCCAAGGAATGCTTGCTGTAAGTAACCGCAAAGCAGCTGAGTTAGGTGCTGACGAAAGAGATAAATTGTTCGAATATAAAGGTAATAATTTTGGTTACACTGTATTGCTTGACCGTTTGCAAATGTTGCAAATGGTGAACAAT
>CAJQKX010000467.1 GCA_905479025.1 uncultured Paraglaciecola sp. | reverse complement strand
TGCTCCAACACTAACGCTTGCCAATCCGCTTTACTTCGCCTCTTCATCATCAATACCTCTATAAAAATCTTACGGTAGCGGCTTTGATGAAACTTTTATAGACTGTCGTTTACTCGGCGCTTACGATTTTACTCTTCTGATCTATCTTTCAAAAACATGCTTGATCCGGACCCCAACTCATCTCCATACAAAAAAACAGCCCATGGCGTTCGCCATGAGCTGATGATCTAAATGACCCTATTTCTAGATTCCGTGAAGAGTCTCTTTAAATGGCTCCACCAAGCTATCGGTTGAAATATCGACAGACACAGTGATCACACCTTTAGATTTATTTCAGGGCCTACGCATCTAAAAACGTGCTGACTTTAGATGCCAGCGAGTGAATATTAGATTCATTAAAGAACTGGCCATGGGCACATTCAAGCCAATCAACGTCTGGAGTTCTGGCAAAAGGTTTTTCCCAGCCCTCGTCTTTCCAACGTAAAAGCTTTTGTCTTTGATAGTCACTTTTTCTTCCGAATAATAATAACAAACGCCCTGAATAGTCATAAAATTTTGGATGGAAAAATTCTACTAAAGCTACTTTTTGGACTTCGACCCCTCGGTATCTTAACTGAAAAAAGATTTCACTCATCACCTTGGCTCCGCGACAATTACCACCTAGATAAAAGGGACCCACGATATTCAGGTTAAGAATTTCATCCACATAATGCGAAGCGACTTTTTCTAATATCTCCTGACTCTGGCCCAACTCCACAGATGACATAAGTCCATATAGGGGTTGATCATCACCGAGCTCTTTTGCAAACGCAGGCATTTCCCGTCCCGGCGAATTAAAGCACCAAATCAGAGGCCTTTTTTTACCGGTTTGATTTAATCGAACAACAAGAGAATCACTCCGTAGCTGTGGAATGCCACAACTAATCATTACAGTGAGCATGATTCGATATTCATCTTCAGTGAAATGTTTTCTTTCAACCAGCGTATGGTCTGAACAGGCCTCTTCTTCAATCGCACATGCCATTTGTTCAATCGTCGAAAACTGGAACAAGGCCTTTAGGGGTAGCTTTTGTTTCAACTCACTCTCGACCTGAGCAATGAGTTCAACGCCTAAAAGAGAATTCCCGCCCAGATCAAAAAAGCCATCTCGCATCCCGATCTTTTCAACCAACAAAACCTTCGACCAGACCTTGTACAAGCTCTTTTCAACGTCCGTTCTTGGCCCGATATACTGTGAATGCTCAATGGCCAGTTGATCTTCATTCGGTGCTGGCAAAGCCTGCATGTCAATCTTCGCACTGGTCGTCAAGGGGAACTCTTCAAGCTCAGAATAAAATGATGGCAACATGTAATCAGGCAAATGCGACTTTAAGAAGTTTTTTAGCTCTACAGGCTCAACCGACGCATCATTCTTTGAGATATAATAAGCAACGATTGAATCCTCACCTGTTTCACTTTTATAAATCATCACTGCGACATCTTTAATGCCATCATACTCCGAAATTTTTGTTTCAATTTCACCGAGCTCAACACGCCGTCCTCTTAGCTGGATTTGATCATCCATTCTGGCCACATAAGAAATTGAGCCGTCTGTATTGTAGTAACCCAGATCACCTGTTTTATACAGCTTCGTCCCTGGCGTAAAAGGATGGTCGATGAAGTATTGATTACTGAGTTCCTCATTATTGAAATAAGCATCAGCAATCGTATTCCCTGAAACATGAATTTCCCCAGGAATACCAACGGGCAATAGCTTGAGGTTTTGGTCTAAAACATAAAGTTGATTCCCTGCTATCGGGAACCCGACAGGCACATTTGTATAGGTATCAAAATCTACATCTTTCACCTCATATGTACTGACAACGCCCGTCCCTTCTGTCTGCCCATACATATTGTATAATTGAATACCTTGAGCCGTATTTTCTCTCCAAAACCTCATGATTGTCATAGGGACGATTTCACCCCCAGCAGCCACCAATCGCACTTGATTGTTAAATAGATCCTTACGATCTGCATCGTCTAAGTTATTAATCACCTGTATCGCATTTCGCCAAAATGCCGGCACATGATCAACAATCGTTGCACCCTGGTCTTTAGCTAATTGTAAAAAGTCGATCGGGCTGGCCGCTTGTTCTTTATTGATACAAATAACAGTCGCCCCATGAACAAGAGGCATTAAGAACTGGCGCGCCGAAACAATTAAGGAAATGGAGCCTCTATACAAATACCGATCTGTGGAGTTCAGCTCGAACGCCTGTTGCAATGCATAACAATAATGATTGATATTTGAATGCCTGATTTCCACACCCTTGGGATGCCCTGTAGATCCGGAGGTGTAGATAAGCTGAGCCAAATCATTTATATTGCATTCTATACGCGGAAGTTCCTCTGATTGAGATGTGATCCCTTCGTCATCTATATCGATGACCCTAACCGCAGCAGTCGTTTCACGGCTAACTCTGTCCCTAAGCTGCTCTTGAGTCAAAATCACGGTTACGTGAGAATCTTCAAGAATTAATTTCTGCCGAGCTGGAGGGTTATCAATATCCAATGGGACAGCGACAGAAGAAAGCCGCCAAATAGCAATAAAACTGACCAACATATCCAAAGAACGATCCATATATAAACCAATAAAAGATCCTTCCTTAACGCCCTCTTTCAGCAAGTAATGAACCACCTGATTAATGCGCTTGTTAAAGACATCATAGGTCAATTCGCGATCATTAAAAACAACGGCCGTATGATTTGGATAGGTACGGGATGAGAGATCCAGTAATTCATGGAAACACAATTCATTCTTCAACGTCTCAGCCGGGCAGTTCCAATCCTCAAAAATTTGTTTTTTCTCGAGCTCCGCCAATAGCTCTAACTGGGATATAGGCAACTCAGCTTTAGATAACGTTTGACCCAATAACACAAAAAAATGACCGGCCATCCTTTTGATTCGATCCGGAGAAAACAGGAGCCCATTATACTCAAAACTTAAATGTTCAGATGAAACACGCAACAACAAATCCACACCTGGGTTTCTTCCCTGAGAGTGAATCAACTCAACATGCCGGCTCTCCATTTCAATGTCATCAAACGCATACATGATTTGGAAAAGAGGCGAACTGGATAAGCTTCTTCCAACATGAAGACGGTCCAACACATGCTCAAACGGCACATCACCATTTTCCTCCGCATGCTTGATTGATTTACAGATCCCTTCAAGAAGATTACTGAATAACGTCTCCGCGTTTAATTGAGTTCTAATTACAGATACATTTTCTAAATTACCGAATGTATCCACTAACCCATTCGAACGATGAGTCACACAGTTTCCAATCGCAATATCTTCCACTGAGCTATAACGATAAATGAGGGCGTTGAACACAGCCAAGAAATAGGACGACACGTCCATTTCATGATGACTGCAATAGGATTTCACTTTGTTACGCAACTCACGTGGAAGATCTATCTTATACGTAGCACTTTCATACGCCTGAGTTGGAGGCCGTGGCATATCTGCAGACAATTCAATCGTTGGAACTCCATCTAAGATGAGTTTCCAGTTCTCGACCTCTCTCTGAAACCCATTGCCTTCAATTTCTTTTAATTGTCCTTCTGCATGGCGATAAAAAGGTTCGCATGATTTACTTTTTTGGTCTGAGAATAAATCATTTACCAGCAAGTCTAATGAGTAAGAATCCGCAATGATTGGATGGCACTGTATCGCAAATAAGTAATTCGTCGCTCCCGTCTGATAAAGGGATAATTGAATCGGCGTTTCTCGACTAAAATCAATATTCGTCTCAGCCGTCTTTTTGATTTTACGTACACATTCATCCCGACTTAAACCTTGGCTGTCATACAGATCAATCTTGATTTCATAGTTATTCCGCACATGGACTTCATACCCACCAATTGCGGGAAAAAACACCCTCAATGACTCCTGATGATCCACATACCTTTTCAACGTATCATTCAGTTTATTTAGATTCAGCTCTTCATTAATTTCGTAGATATGCAACAAGCCGTTCTGTACGTCTGATCCGAATACCTGTTCAAGAAACCAAATTCTCTGCTGCTTAATTGAAGGGTTACATCGTTTGGGTTTAGCCTTTTTAACAGGGGAATTTTTACCGAATACTTTTCTAAGCACAGCATGTATTCCAGCGTTAGACAGGATCCTTTCAAATGGTTTTTTCTCACTCATGATCTACTCCCACAGAATAAAATTGTAAGGTCTGATAGCCTGAGACATCCACCATTGATACGATGCGATTGAAGCGTTTGATTTTCTTCTTGTCGGCCCAAAATGACTCATACTGTTTGCTTAAGTTGACTTCATTTCCGACAATACCCAAACTGATCTTTAGACCTTGTTGGCGAAGTTTCTGTACGGCAATTATTGCATTAAGTTGATTTTTTCCGGGGGCTATTTGTCCTAAAATCAAACATTTTAAGTCTTCTCGTAGTGTAAGCGGAGGCGCAGAGGAAGAAGGCTTAGTAACACTATTATACATGACCTCGATTTTATTTGGATCTAAACCTTCATTAATCCAATGTTCTCTTAGGGATTTTGACACTGCGATGAATTTGGTACACTCCATCTTTTAATCTAAAGATAAAGTGTTGCGTCGATCATTTGAACCCACCGCCCATAGCCGCCACTCGAAGCCCGAGCGATCAGAATGACTAAAACATCACAAAATACGAGTTCATAACCCACAGAATAAAATTGTAAGGTCTGATAGCCTGAGCCATCCACCAATGACGCCAGGGATGCGCGTATGGCGCAAAGTCTCCAGAACGTCAGGATACATAAGGATAGTGTTCGCTACCAGCGTCACCGACCCGAGAAAACCCTTCTCTATCAGATCGTTGACGAGTATTACCCATCGTTCGCCGCGCTCATGGCAGAACAGGGCAGGGAATTGCCGGGTTATGTGCGACGCGAGTTCGAAGATTTCTTGCAATGCGGCCGGCTGGAGCACGGTTTTCTGCGGGTGCGCTGCGAGTCTTGCTACGCCGAGCATCTGGTTGCGTTTAGCTGCAAACGAAGAGGGTTCTGCCCGAGCTGCGGTGCCAGGCGCATGGCCGAAAGCGCAGCCTTGCTGGTTGATGAAGTACTACCAGAACAACCCATGCGTCAGTGGGTACTGAGCGTT
>CAJQKX010000466.1 GCA_905479025.1 uncultured Paraglaciecola sp. | reverse complement strand
CGATCACTTATAGTTCCAGCGTTCATAATATTCGCCGCTATAATAAAGAGAGGAACAGCTAGTAAAATGAAGCTGGAATACACTCCATCAAGCAATATTTTACCTGATAAACCGATGTCTTGGCCGCCAACAGATAGATAAACGAACGATGCAAGCATTATTGCATAGGCAATCGGCATTCCGATACCTGCTAGAAAAAACAGAGATATAATACATAGAATAAATTCGGTTGTCATTTCGGTAACGTTTCGTTTTCAGCGGTTGAGAGATCTTGATACGATACCGTCTCAAGCTCTTCGCCATTTTGGAAAATTTTCCACGCTCTCCAAGCATATCTTAATGAAACAGAGAGTAAAAATAGAAAGAATATTGAATATATGTCTCTGACACGAACCCATTCACCTAACAGGTTTGACAACGTTGCGGTTCTTTTCAAGCGTAAGATGTAAAATTTTTCCCAGGTTGGCCCAAGCACACACAAAAAACCAATCGAAATTGCTAAACAGCCACAAATTGCCATCCATTTCCTAGTTTTGGGATTTACGCTGCTATAAATAAGATCAAAGGTTACGTGATCACGTTCTCTTACAATTAGAGCACTCCCCCAGAATACTAACCAAATCCACAAAACCAGGCAAAATTCCAAAGTCCACCCATACAGGTTTGGGTCTAAAATTGGCATGGTCTCTGCTATCCACTCTGTGCGCGCCGTGTAACGAATGAATACCTGTAATATAAAAGTCGCAAACATAGCGGCCATCATTAGGGCCGCTATGAATTCTCCTAATCGAGTAATAGCTTTGGTTGCAGATCTCATCTGTGCAACTCAAGTGCCGTTTACATTAATTACCGAGAGCATTAATCTTAGCTAGCACGCCTTCGGGCCAAGGCTCCGAAGCCGAAGTAGTTAAATACAAATTCTGTACATGGTTTCTGAAAGCAGCCAAATCAGGCTCATAAATTTCCATTCCTTTTTCAACGAGAAATGATACTAGGTCAGCCTCTTTTTGAAGCTGATTTTGACGCCCACTTTCAGCTGCCACCTCAGCTGCAGACTGAACCTCAGCCTGCTGGTCGGCACTCAAGCCGTCCCACACAGCTTTTGAAAAAGCTACGTAGTTCAAATCAACTAAATGAGACGTCAAAGCAATTTGGCAGGTAACTTCGTAGAATTTTGCATCAACAACAGTCGGTAACGGATTATCTTGGCCGTCAACCGAACTTGTAGAAAGAGCAGTGTAGATTTCAGTAAATGCCATAGGTGTGGGGTTGGCACCGAGAGCTTTGCCAAGAAATTGCCATGCATCCGTACCAGGCATACGTAAATTTACGCCTGCCAAATCAGCTGGTGTGCGTACGTTGACTTCATCTCGGCACTGACGAAGATTCACATGGCGGCGCCCCAGATACATTATACTTAAAAGCTTCACTCCAAGCTCATCTTCGACTTTTTTCTTAAAAGGCTTCATTAGATCATCATTGAATACCGCAACCTGATGGGCGGCATTTTGATGAACATATCCAGTCGCAAAGATTGAAAACTCCGGGAAATACTGTGCGAGCTCTTGCGCTGAGGTGATCGACATCTCAAGATCACCGGATGCAATTGCCTCAAGCTCAGAGTTTTGTTTAATTAACGAGCCATTGTAATGAGCTTCATAAGACGCAAATCCAGCAACTGCCGGTGCAAACACTTCTTGCAAAGCAACTGATCGCGCATCTGTTGCAGAAGCGGGCGTCGACATGCGAAGCTTGATCTGGTGCGAACCAGCCAAGGCTGGCAGAGATGTCACTGCAACGGATACCGCTACAATCGAAGTTAAACAATGTCGTTTTAATTTAGCAATCATGGTTTTCTCCTTGGTGTTATTTTTTTCATCACTTTTTTAGAGGGGTAATTCACAGTGTTTTTTTAGAAGTGACTGCTGAGGTTGCGGCGAGATTACAAGGGGCTGCCGAACCTTCAACCAACTATTTTCACCTGATTTTATCGCCAAAAGCGCCTTAACACCGGCGGTAACAGGAGCCTTGACTATTAAATTTGTCATCTTGTTAATCATCGTATTATGAGTTTTATTATTAATAACTTCAGCCAACTCACCCGGGAAAACATTAGACATTCCACAGATTGCCCCAGACGCGCCATGGACCATTGCATCTGCCAACGTGCGCTCATCTCCCACTGCCACCATTAAGTCTTTATTTTTCAAAAAATCTAATGTTCCCTCGAAATTACCAGTACTGTCCTTTACTCCAAAAACCATCTCAGAGCCAAATTGGTCCTGTAACGCCAAAATAAGCTTCGGTTCAATTGGGACCATTGTTAGCTGTGGGATGTGATACAGAATGAACTTTATTTTCAGTGGTTTCAGCGCAAGAAAAACAGCGGTATACCAATTTAAAATTCCCTCAAAACTGAGATCTTTAAAGAAAAATGGGGGTGCAAGTAATATTTTGTTAACCCCTAATTCATGATATTTAATACATTGAGAAACTACATCTTGGAGCGATGGTGTCATAACAGCAGCAATGATATCACTGGTTAGTATATCTTCTTTAACTAATGTTTTCAGAATTTTATATTTTTCGGTTTGTGATATGGACGTTCCTTCTCCCGTGGTACCAAAAAGAGTAATGCTATTAGCACCATTCTGCAAAACCCATTTACTATGCGACACCATAAGAGATTCATCTATTGTCCCCCCCTGGGAGAACGGTGTTGTGAGCGCAACCGATAGACCAAACATCTTCAAACACCCCGACTAACATGTTAGTGCAATAAAGTTCATTAGATATACGATGTCAACAAAATTTAATTATTTAGTGCGCAGGAATGAGTACTTTCAATATGTTTGACAATTTTTCTCTAGGCATGCCTGTCAGTCAGGTTGTCAATTTGTTTTGCCAGAAATCACAAATGTTAAAAACTGTTGAACATCGCTATGTAAAATGACGTAGAGCGCTAAATACGATGTATGGTCACACTTATTTACTCAGTTCACATTGG
>CAJQKX010000465.1 GCA_905479025.1 uncultured Paraglaciecola sp. | reverse complement strand
TTCATCATTAACGCTTTGTCCTGCAACAGGGCTAACAAAAACATAAATGCCTTGGCCTTTTATGTCGTGAGCGTAACCCACAACTGCCGCCTCGGCAACAGCAGGGTGGGATACCAGCGCACTTTCTATTTCGGCGGTGCCCAAACGATGACCCGATACGTTGAGTACATCATCCACTCGACCGGTGATCCAATAGTACCCATCGTCATCTCTGCGACAGCCATCGCCTGTGAAATATTGATTTTCATAGGTACTAAAGTAGGTTTGGATAAAACGGGCATGGTCACCATAAACTGTTCTAGCTTGGCCTGGCCAACTATCGCGGATCACCAAGTTACCTTCAGCAGCTAATAATAACTCTTGGCCGTGTTTGTCGACTATGGCAGGTTGGATACCAAAAAATGGCATGCTGGCGGCGCCAGGTTTTAAAGCGGTGACTCCTGGTAACGGGGTGATCATGATGCCCCCGGTTTCGGTCTGCCACCAAGTGTCCACAATGGGGCAGCGACTTTTGCCTATGGTTTCATAGTACCACTGCCAAGCCTGGGGATTAATCGGTTCGCCTACCGAGCCTAATAGACGCAGTGAATTACAGTGGGTACCTTGGGCGGGATAATCTCCGTGAGCCATTAATGCGCGAATTGCGGTAGGCGCTGTGTAAAGAACATTGACCTGATGTTTGTCTACTATTTGGCAAATTCGTCTAACATCAGGGTAAGTGGGCACCCCTTCAAATAATAATGTAGTGGCACCATTGGCTAATGGTCCATATACCATATAACTGTGGCCAGTGATCCAGCCTACATCTGCTGCACACCAGTATATTTCGCCGGGATGGTAGTCGAAAACGTATTTGTGAGTCAGCGCTGCATATACTAGATATCCCCCGGTGGTATGCACCACACCCTTGGGTGTGCCTGTAGAGCCAGAGGTGTAGAGAATAAATAATGGGTCTTCAGCATCCATGACAGTAGGGATACACTCTGATGCACAATCTGCAACCAATTCATGCCACCACTGGTCTTGTGGATTAACTGCTACCTCACCACGGGTATTTTGAAACACTATGCTGTGTTTAATACTTGGACAACGGTTATCTTTTAGGGCTTCATCTACATTGACTTTTAAGGGAATAGTTTTGCCACCACGACGCCCTTCGTCTGCGGTGATCACTACTTTTGCATCGCAGTCGTTGATACGGTCAGCTATGGCATTAGGTGAAAAACCAGCGAAGACTATAGAGTGAACCGCCCCAATTCTAGTACAAGCCAACATCGCATAAGCTGCTTCGGGCACCATCGGCATATAGATAGCTACACGATCCCCTTTAGTGACCCCGAGCTTTTTTAAGCCATTGGCTAAGCGGCACACCTCATCATGTAATTGTTGATAGCTGATATCTTGGCTAATGTCAGGAGCGTCGCCTTCCCAAATAATCGCGGTTTGTTGTGCCTGTTTGACTAAATGTCTATCGATACAGTTGTAGCTAACATTTAACTGGCCGTCTTCAAACCATTTAATCCGCAGATCGTCTTTATCAAAATGGGTATTTTTGATGATAGTGGGGGCCTTATACCAGTCCACAATAGTTGATTGCTGCTGCCAAAATACATCGGGAGACTCAATCGATTGACGATACATGGTTTGGTATTTTTCGGGACTTAAGAAAGAATCTTGCTTGGCGTGTTCTGGCACGGGATAGAGCATTTTAGTCATGAATACTTCCAGTTAAAGGGGTGATTGATTGTATTGTCATACATTCATAATTATACGATGAACATACCTAAAGTCATTCACCTTAGGCTCAATTATTTGCAAAAAGTATTAAGACCATTGCCTAATTTTATGTCCCTTGAGGGCATAAAATAGGATGAAACTGTAACAAGGGAGCATCATCCAGTAGGCAGACTGGTTATCAAAATGGTCAGCCAAGAAACCGTAACAAAGTGGTAAAACAGCGCCGCCAGATATGCCCATAATCAACCATGCTGAACCGCGAGCGGTTAAGCTATCTAAACCCTTTAAGGCTAGAGGCCAAACTGCTGGCCATACCATAGCATTCGCCAAACCCAATATTGCAATAAGGGTAATGGCGTTGGGTAGTTCAGCTATACCCATCCATCCCCATAAGAATACGGAGATTGATGTGGATTGCACATCGGCAAGAACCACCGCCAGACTCAATACTAAACCTAAAATGGCAGAGCCTGCTAATGCCTGAGCCTGATCCATAAAACGTGGGATCAGCATTAAACCTATTAAATAGCCTAGCACCATAAAGGCCATAGTATAAGAGGTGAGAGACGTGGCATTGGCTACACCTAAATGCGAACCAAACAAGCCAATCGTATCTGCTGCTATTACCTCGACGCCTACATATAAAAATAGCACTACTACGCCTAGTATTAATTGTGGATAGGCCTTTAAGCTGTCTGTTTCTGCCCCAGCGAATTCTGGCTTTTTAAAGACTAAATCGGGTAGTGAAGAAAATTTCAATAAAATAGCTAATGCTAATAAAGCCATAGCCATATAGATATAAGGCAAGACTAATCCATTGGACAAAGCGGTAATTTGGGTCACTCTATCTGCTTCTGATAATAACGCTACTGATTGAGCACTTACACCTGTAAATTCACCTAGCACTAATGCGGTAAAAACTATTGGCGCAAGAAAACCGGCAAATTTATTCAATAAACCCATTATAGAGATACGCACGGCTGCGGTTTCCTGTGGACCAATTTTTACAATATAGGGGTTGGATGCGGTTTGCAGAATAGTGAGTCCCGTACCCACAATAAACTGAGCAAAAAGAAACACGACAAATTCTTGAGAGTATGCCGCTGGGATAAACAGTAAACATCCTAAGGCTATGCCTACTAAGCCTAAACACATGGCATGTTTGTAACCTACTTTGTCTAACACCCAAGACATAGGTAGAGCCATAACAACATAGGCAATATAAAAGGAAAAGGCGACGAGTAACGCTTGTGACTCAGTTAAATCACAGACTATTTGTAAAAATGGGATAAGGGCGCCGTTAAGCCAGGTGACAAAACCAAACACGAAGAACAACATACCTATAATCAACATAGGTAGAAGTGCACTTGGGTTAGGTTGCTGGGTATTAATAGTTTGCATGGTCACCTTCTAATTGTTTTGAATGTTGGGTATGGTTTGAGCGGATACTTGCTCGCCAGCTATATAAGTCGCATTGACATAATACTGGTCGGTGAATACCACCCAGTCTGCATCGCACCCTGGAGCCAAATAGCCCTTTTGTTGCTGCAAGCCTAGGAATGTAGCTGGAGTACTTGAAGCCATATATATGGCTTCTTGAATAGTGCACTGTAGATCTACTATGCAGTTACGAACGGCACTGGCCATATCAAGTGCTGAGCCAGCTAATCTGCCGCCTTCAATGGTTAATTTATTATCTTTTCGACTAATTTGCATGCCTGCAAATTGTAATTCAATCTGCTCGCTTCCTACGTGTGACATAGCATCAGTAACCAGCATGATACGGCTGTGGGTTTTACATTTAATCGCCAATTTGCAACTGGTCATATCCACATGTTCATGATCAACAATCAACCCACAATAGCTGGATGCGTCGAATAATGCCGCTCCCACCATGCCCGCTTCTCTACTTTGCAAAGGCGACATGGCATTGAATAAATGGGTAAAACCTTGTGCACCCGCTTGCAGTGCTGCAAACGTTTGGGTGTCACTTGCATTAGAGTGACCTAAACAGACTTTTACATTAGCTTGCACTAACTCCTGTATTATTTCGACAGGTACATTCTCAGGGGCTAAGGTTACACAGACCACGCCAAGATCTTTTCGTGTGAACAGTGCCATCTCTTCAGGGCTAATTTGTCGAATATGTTGAGTCGGGTGAATCCCTTTTTTAGGCTGACTTAAATGTGGCCCTTCAAAA